>JALOMM010000211.1 GCA_025455535.1 Bacteroidales bacterium
GAAGTTTGTTTAGGTCTTAACAAATTATATTTGCTATGATTAAAGGAAATGCAGTCATTGGGCAGTCCGGCGGCCCGACATCAGTTATTAATTCAAGTCTTGCAGGGGTCATCACTGCGTCTAAGTCTTCGCGTGTCATCGGCGGCATCTATGGCCTGAACTATGGCATCGAAGGGCTCATGAATGAATGGCTCTTCGACCTTGGGGCACAGCCTGAACACATCATAAGCGGATTGCGCCATACCCCCTCCTCAGCCCTCGGCTCGTCACGCCATAAGGTGAAGGAGGAGAATATGCCGCAGATACTGAAGGTTCTCAAAAAGTATGATATCCGTTTTTTCTTCCTGATAGGGGGGAATGATACGATGGATACCATCAACCGCGTGGAGGCATACTGCCGGAAGGAGGGCTATGAGCTTACGGGTGTGGGGATTCCCAAGACCGTTGACAATGATCTGTTCGGCACTGACCACACTCCGGGCTTCGCCTCTGCCGCATGGTCGAACACTCTCAATGTCATGCAGGCCGGTTTTCTTGCCCGTGACATGAAGAAGGTTGATCAGTTTGTCGTTTACCAGACCATCGGCCGCGATGCCGGATGGCTGGCAGCGGCAACGGCGATGGCCAGGAAGGATGAGGATGATGCCCCGCACCTTATCTACACACCTGAACACCACTTCGTAACTGAAAAGTTCCTGGATGACGTTGACATGTGTCTTAAGCGCTACGGATGGGTCTCCGTGGTATGCGGTGAGGGACTTAAGTTCGCTGACGGCACCCCTGTGAGCGCTTCTGTGGTGAAGGATAAATTCAGCAACACTGAGTTCGGAGCCATGGGCGGCGCAAGCGTGGGATTGAATCTCCACCGCATGATAACATCAAAGTTCGGACTCAGGGGGGAGTTCCAGATCACAGAGTCGCTGATAATGAGTGACTTCGTCAGGTCTCTTCCGGTTGACCTGGAAGAGGCATACCAGTGCGGCATCCGTGCTGTTGAGCTTGCCGAAAAAGGGGAGTCGGGTTATATGGTGACGATTGTCAGGAGCTCAGACAACCCTTACTCCGTCACTTACGGGAAGGTTCCGCTGAATAATGTGGCTGTGGCTGCCAGGCCGATGCCGGAGGAGTATTTCAACAGAGAGGGTAATTTTGTCTCTGAGGCTTTCATGAAATATATGAAACCTCTTACCGGCGAACTGCCTGAGTTTGTAAGGCTTGAGAAAATAATGGTAAAGAAATAGGAGGAATTTATTATGGCAACTGAATTCAACAAGGTAGCGCTGTCAATCAATGCACATCCTGATGATGCTGAGGCATGGAATGCAGGAGTGCTTAAGCTGCTTCATGAAAAAGGGTACACGATAGTGATAGCCACCATGACAGGGGGTGACCTTGGCGGGTGCAACATGAGCATGGAGGAGACGGCACGAGTCAGGTTTCAGGAGGCGAAGGCCGCCGCCGCCGTCCTCGATGCTGATTATTACTGCCTCGGCGGAATTGACGGCTCTCTATATGACACCAAAGAGATGAGACTGAAGACAATATCTCTTCTTCGCAAGGTAAGGGCCGGTATTGTATTTACCCATCTTCCGAACGACTACCATCCTGATCACAGGGCTACGGCAGCCATAGTCGAGGCCGCAGCCATGGTCGCCTCTCTTGACCCGGTGCCTGTGCCCGAGAAGCCGCTTGAAGTCACTCCTCTTTTGTATCACTCTTCTCCCCTGACGCTCAGTGACCCGTTAGGGGCACAGCTGACACCCCCTCACTTCTTTGTCGACGTAACCAGCGTCGTCAGCACCAAGATTGACATGCTGGGCAAGCACGTCTCGCAGCTTGAACTGATGAAGCATATGCACCGTATCGATGACTTCTTCGGATATGTACTGGAAGGCAACCGCGGCTATGGCCGCATGGTCGGCGTCGAATATGCCGAGGTATACTGGCAGCACCTGGGCGGCGGATTCCAGAAAGATCCCCAGGTACAGCGTGACCTCGCCAAATTCATTGTAAAATAATAATACATACGATCATGAATCTTAATGACAGCAAATACAATCGTTTTCACCTCGTGAGGGAGATGATGGAAACACCCGGGGTTATCTCCGGATTTGACACGGCAGCAGTACTCCCCTTCGCGAAGGCAGTGAAGGGTAAGGGGGGGATTTTTCTGACCGGCGAAGGGAGCAGTCGCATCTTTCCGGCAAAAAGGGCCATGTATGCCCGCATGATCAGGGGGTGCCGTTTCCCTGTCATAACCGAAGGCTCGACCCAGGCTATAGAATATGACCTAAGTGACTATGCTGTCTTCGGAGCCTCTAACTCAGGCAAGACCAAGGAGATCATGCGACTCATGGTCTCTCTCAGGGAGAGGGGTCATGACGCCCTTATGGGCCTTACTGCCAATGCAGGAACCCCTCTCTGTGACGTCACGCGCATGACACATGTCCTCACCTGCGGCAAGGAGAACGCAGTGGCTGCAACGAAGTCAGTGGTAGAGCAGGCGCTCTTTTACGACGCCCTTCAGCACGCCCTGTGGGGTGAGCCAATGGCTTCACTGTCAGCTCTTGCAGACAGCTTCGACAAGGCACTGCAGCTTGAGATTGATCAGAAAATAATCGATAAGCTCGCAGCTGCACCTGTCATCTGGTTTGCAGGCAAAAACAACGGCGTGGCTGAGGAACTGGCCCTGAAGACGAATGAGATCACCCGCAAACGGTCCGATTTCCTGGAGGGGACATATGCTGCCCACGGCATTGAGGAGGTGATGAATCACGATGAGGTTCTCATCTGGGTTGATCCGTTTGAGGAAGAGGAAGAGAAGTTTCATGAAATCCTGGTCAGGGGTGTTGGCATGACCGTCATAGCCATCGCTCCGAGGGTGACACGCTTCCCGACAGTGCTGATACCGGGAGGCCTTCCCTCTTCGCCCTATATTCAGCTGGCCGCCGGATGGAACCTTCTTGTTGAGACAGGGATAGCCCTTGGCGTTGACCTCGACCATCCCAAAAGAGCCAGGAAAGTAGGTAATGAATACCTTCCGGGGTAATCGCGGCTGAAGAGAGACCCCCTCGACAGACATTTTTTTTCAACAGTTTAATCTAAACGTTATATTTACGTTTAGTTTAAATCTGACTTTACCCATGAAAAAAGAGAAGGTTGTTGTAGGCATTGACATTGGCGGCACCAATACAGTCTTTGGTTTTGTTAACAGAATCGGCCGGATCCTTGCCGAAGACAGTCTTGTCACCACACATTACGATGAGCCCGAGGTTTTTGTAGCGGCCCTTTATGAGAAGATCATGCTCACCCAGGCAAAGGCGGGTAAAGAGGTCGAGATACTTGGGTATGGAATAGGTGCGCCCATGGGTAACATCAACAAGGGGACCATTGAATACCCGGCAGACCTTCCGTGGAAAGGGATAATACCGCTGGCGGAAATATTCTCAAGGCATACATCCCTCCCTGTTCTTGTAACCAATGATGCCAATGCTGCGGCTGTCGGGGAGATGATCTACGGCGGCGCAAAGGGGATGAAGAACTTCGTGGTCATCACCCTCGGCACAGGCCTTGGCAGCGGCTTCGTGATAGACGGCAAGCTTGTATACGGGCATGACGGTTTTGCAGGAGAGATAGGCCATACCGTCATCAGGCCGGGACAGTCGAACCGTGACTGTGGATATGTCTCGGCCACGGGGCTGAAGCGCACCGTTCTGAAGATACTCGCCGACAGGCTTGAGAAGAGCGAGCTGCGCAGCTACAGCTTTGATGAGCTTGACTCGAGAAAGATCTATGAGGCGGCCCTTCGCGGTGACCCGATAGCCCTCGAGGCATTTGAGCATACCGGTGCGATGCTCGGTTTTAAGCTTGCCGACGTGGTGGCCCATACCAATCCGGAGGCAATATTCCTTTTCGGCGGACTGGCCCTTGCCAAGGAACTGATCTTTGAGCCTGCAAGAGAACATATGGAAAAAAATCTGCTGCATATATACCGTGACAAGGTGAAGCTGCTCCCCTCGGAGCTGAGCACCCAGAATGCGGCAGTCCTCGGCGCGAGCTCGCTGATATGGTCAGACTCGGAGAACAACATTCAATAACCGGCTCATGGAGAAGTACAGTTTCCCGGAGATGTTCAATTATATCATTGGCGGCCTCTTCGTCCTTATAGTCTTCTCCATAGCCTATGCCTACCTTAAACCCCACAGGCTTCATCACTCAAGGCCTCTTTCGACACTCGCCCTGAAAGGCAGCTACCTGGTGTATCTTATTGTGACGCTCCTGGTGATCTACTTTGCCAGCCTGTCAGGGGGTGGACTGAGCGAGGTCTTTGACGGACCGGAGTTCTTTGTCTTCCTGCTGGTGCTCTTTGTTCCCACCGTCGCGATCTTCTCAAGGAAGATAACCCATTTCAGCACAAAGAGAGTATGGTTTAACCTGATATTCGCAGCCGTCAATATACTGATGATTCTGACGGTTCTGCTCCTTTACCGTTTCTGAACTTTCAGGATTCGTTTAAAAGTTTAAATTTGTTTTGTTAATACAAAAACTCCACCGTCATGATCAAGGAAAGATTCATCACCTATGTGGAAGAGAGCATAAAGAAGAACTGGAATATTGAGGCTCTCTCCAATTACCGTGAGAAAGGCTATACTTACAAGGAGATAGCTGAAATAATTGCCAGGCACCACATTGCATTCCGTGAGTTTGGGATTAAGGAGGGTGATAAGATTGCAATGGTAGGCAGGAACTCTGCAAACTGGTGTTCCCTTTACCTGTCCGTAGTGACATACGGTGCAGTTATAGTCCCCATCCTTCCTGACTTCAGGCCCGATGACCTGCATAATATCATCAACCATTCTGACTCGAAGCTCCTTTTTGTCGATGACAAAATATGGGAGACGCTGGAGGCAGAAAAGATAAAGGATATAATGTGCGTCATAAGTACTGACGACTTCGGGGTATTGATGAGCCGGTCGATAAAACATTCTGAGATTTACGGGAATATCGGGGCCCGTTTCAAAGAGGTTTTTCCGAACTTCAGTCCGGAAGACATCAGATACTCGGATGTGGATAATGAGCAGCTGGCTGTCATAAGCTACACCTCGGGCACAACCGGATTCTCAAAGGGGGTTATGGTACCTCACAGGAGTCTCGCGGCCAACATCCGCTTTGCGCAGCATAACATGCCCCTTAATCCCGGTGATCCGGTGGTCTCATTTCTTCCCCTGGCACACACTTTTGGCGGGGCCTTCGAGTTCCTGTTTCCGTTCACCTACGGATGTCACATAACTATTCTTACCAAGACCCCTTCGCCGCAGATTCTTCTCCAGGCTTTCAAGGAGATCAGGCCAAGGCTGATTCTTTCTGTTCCCCTGGTGATAGAGAAGGTTTACAAGAAGCAGCTTCTGCCGATAATCAGCAAACCTCACATGAAGGCGCTTCTGATGGTTCCGGGAGTCAACAAGGTTCTGCACAGCAAGATTCGCGGTAAGCTTGTCGAGACTTTCGGCGGCCGTTTCAAAGAGCTTGTGATAGGTGCAGCCAAATTCAATCCTGATGCGGAGAAATTCTTCAGGACCATAGGCTTTCCGTTCACCGTTGGTTATGGAATGACAGAGTGCGGTCCGCTGATAAGCTACAGGTCATGGGATACAACCCAGCTTGGCGCCTCAGGAAAGGCGGTTGACACCCTTGAGGTGAAGATCGACTCTCCGGACCAGGAAAATATTGTAGGGGAGATCATACTCCGGGGAGACAATGTCATGCTTGGCTATTACAAGAACGAAGCTGCCACAAAAGAGGTCATTGATGAGGAAGGATGGCTTCATA
>JALOMM010000212.1 GCA_025455535.1 Bacteroidales bacterium
TGTAAATAGAGTTGATGATGTAGGCTTCGTCTGCTGTGATAGTTTTTTGGGTATTGCCTGAAGTTACGTTTCTCTGACTTCCGTAGAAACCTTTAAAGGAGGGGCCGACAAGTTTGGTGCCGTCGAGGGAGTGACAGGCGAGGCATCCTGTTCCTCTCAGGAGAACGAGACCCTGAGGATCGGGAATGAAAGATGCGGTTTTAAGATCCTCAAGCCATTTGTCAAATTCCTCCTGTTCGACTATCCTTGTTTTTGCAATCATGGCTGAATGGAGGAGGCCGCAATACTCAGTGCAGAGTATCTCATAATCGCCGATATAGTTAGGGGTGAACCATAGCCAGTTATCATAGCCCGGTATGACATCCTCCTTTACCCTGAATGCCGGTATGAAGAGGCTGTGGTTTATATCTTCAGAGACAAGGTCAAGCTTTACAGGTTTGTTGATGGGCAACACAAGCTCCTTTGATCTCATGCTGTCCTGGTAGACAAACTCCCATTCCCACATCCGGCCAATTGCCGTCACCCTCATCGCATCAGGGGGCACCCTGCGCATGGGTGCAAAGCCCTTCCATCCGATCCAGAACATGAGTATTACCAGAATGGTCGGAACCACAGTCCAGATCACCTCCAGCTTATTGCTTCCTGAAAATTGCATCGGTGCCTTCCCCTTCTTCCTGGAAAAATGGATGAGAGTCCAGATCATGAAGGCTGAGATGCCGATTATAAAGATGAAGGCTATGATAAAAATAAACAGGAATGCCTTGTCTACTCCTTCTGCAAGATTTGATGCCCCTGTAAACATAATTGTCTGTTTTTATCTGAAATAATAATCTACGAAAGTCAGTATTATCACAAGTGTGAACATAACAAAGACGCCTGTCACCAGCAGTTTAAGAAAGAGGTTTTCAAACTTCAGGTGCATGAAATTGATAAGTACCGTTGCCACCTTGACACATGCGATGATCAGAGCTACTGCCACCGTAAATGCTCCGAAGTGAAAGCCTGTGATCCACACTGAGAATGCGGTAAGGAAAAGGAGCACGGCAAGTACAATTGCCAGTGATGAATAGCTTGAAATATGTTTATCCTCGTGTTTCATGGCGTTTCAGGTTATAAGGTATAAGAGCGGGAAGAGGAAGATCCAGATCAGGTCAACCAGATGCCAGTAGAGAGCGCTGTTCTCGAGCATCAGATAATGATTACTGTTGACTGACCCCGATTTTATCCTGACGACGTTAATTGAGAGCAGCACCATGCCGACAAGTACATGAAGGGCATGCAGTCCGGTCATCATATAGTACAGTCCGAAAAACAACAGTTCGCCGTGGCTCATGTTTTTAAGAACCTCTGATCCGGGGTAGATTCCGTACTCGAACTTATGTGTCCATTCGAAATACTTGTTTACCATAAAAAGTGCCGCCAGAAGTATCGTAACAAGGACAAGGAACATAGCCAGTTTACGGTCACCCTTCTGTATCGCCGTCAGCGACATGGCTACCGTCATACTGCTCACAAGCAGGAAGACTGTGTTCATGGTTCCTATAAATGCATTCAGCTCACCGGCTGCGATATGGAACTCTGCGGAATACTTCGCCCTGAATACCGCGTATACAAGAAACAAACCACCGAAAAGAAATAATTCGGTGAAAAGGAAGATCCACATCCCCAGCTTTCCGGTTTCGCTGTCAATATGCTCTGCGTGTGTGTTGTGAACCGACATATACCAGTATTCTATTTATTGTCTGAATTATTCCCAAACAGATACGGTTTCGACGTTATCACGGGTATATCGTCAAAATTCTCATGAGGCGGGGGGGAAGGTATTTTCCACTCAAGGGTAACACCTTTCCATGGGTTGGCAGGAGCGACCTCTCCTTTTCTGGCACCTCTGACGAGGTTGTAAACCATCAGCAGAAGCCCGGCGATCAGGATAAACGCTCCTACTGTTGACAGCACGTGTCCGCTCTGGAACTGAGGCAGATAGTCGTATGACCGCCTTGGCATCCCCTGCAGTCCGACAATGAAGAGCGGGAAGTAGAGGAGGTTGAAGCCGGTAAAATTTAATACCCATGCAATGTTTGCCACCCTGAAGTTGTACATCCTGCCGAACATTTTCGGTGCCCAGTAGTGTATGGCCGCAAAGAAGGCAAACCCCATTCCGCCGAATATTATATAATGGAAGTGAGCCACAACGAAGGCGGTATCATGAGTATGGACGTTGGTTGCCAGAGAGCCCAGTACAAGCCCTGTAAAACCTCCGATCATGAACAGGAAAATGAATGATATCGCGTAGAGCAGGGGAGGCTTAAGGTCTATTGACCCTCCATACATAGTTGATATCCAGTTGAATACCTTAATTGCGCTTGGCACTGCCACGATGAAGGTAAGGAATGAGAAGAACCATCTGGCGTTATAGCTCATTCCTGAGGTGAACATATGATGTCCCCAGACAAAATATCCGACGAAGGCAATTGCCAGGCTTGAGAGGACTATTGCTCCGTAACCGAAGACAGGTTTCTGGCTGAAGGTGGGAAATATCTCGGTTACTATGCCCATGGCCGGCAAGATCATAATATAAACGGCGGGGTGGGAATAGATCCAGAACAGGTGCTGGAACAGCACAGGGTCACCGCCCAGTGCCGGATCGAAGAAGCCGATGTTCAGAACCCTTTCAGCTATTACCATGAGGAGCGTTATTCCGACGATAGGGGTTGCAAGCACCTGTATCCACGCTGTGGCATATAATGCCCAGGGAAAGAGAGGCATCCTCATCCATCCCATCCCGGGAGCCCTCATCCTGTGTATGGTCACTATAAAATTCAATCCTGTCAGTATCGAAGAGAATCCTAGTATGAATGCTGCCGTAAGTGCATAAATGACATTTGTTGAAGACTCAACGCTGTAGGGGACATAAAAGGTCCATCCCGTATCAGGAGCACCTCCGCCAATGAATTGGGAAAGGACACCAAGTATTGCCCCGATCATGTAAAGATACCAGGAGAAGAGGTTAAGTTTCGGGAAGGCCACATCCCTGGCACCTATGAGTATCGGCAGGAAAAAGTTGCCGAAGACGGCAGCCAGGCCGGGGATAACAATCACAAAAATCATTATTATCCCATGTATGGTGAACAGCCCGTTATATGTCTGCGGCTCCATGATTGTCCTGCCCGGAGCAATGAGCTCAATGCGCATCAGGAGGCCAAGAAAGGCGGCCACGAAGAAGAAGACTATTATGGCATAGAGGTACAGCAGTCCGATCCTCTTGTGGTCAGTGGAGAGGAGCCACGACCATATTCCCTTGTGCTTACCCTGATAATCAAGATAACTCACCTGTGTTTCACTACCCGATATACTCATATGTATGACTGTTTTTTATTTTTTTCTCCGCCTGACAAGCAATATGATCATTATTAAAATAAGGAAGAAGATTGTAATGACACCAACAATCCTGGTCACCTGAAGAGTGTAGGTCTTGCTGGCAGGGTTGTATGCGAAGCAATACTCCAGAATCCGGTTTGATGTCGGTCTGGCAATGCCTTTCTGCGCTTCAACAATCGCCATCTTAACATCAAACGGGAGGTATGTGAGACCATACAGGTACCTGGTGATTTTACCGGCCGGGCTGACAACCATTATAACAGAAGGGTGTGCAAAATCAAGTCCCTG
>JALOMM010000213.1 GCA_025455535.1 Bacteroidales bacterium
GATGTTCACACTTAATCTCGTCATAAAGGGGTCTGCTGATAATAATTGCAAAGTTATAACGATCTCCAGTTTTTTTGTACTTTTAGTCAATAAATGAGAGAGTGGATGCTTGCCCGAGACATGATATCCGATGTTGTGCCGTCACTTAAGACATCTGACACAGGGCAGATTGCCCTGAACTGGATGGAGATTTTCCGTGTGTCGCATCTCCCCATTGTCAATGAGAGTGATTATCTCGGGCTGATCTCTGACGGTGACATATATGACCTTAACCAGCCTGAGGAACCAATCGGGAACCATGAGTTGTCACTGCCGAGACCCTTTGTCACTGTTAACCGTCATATCTATGACGTGATTTCACTGGCGGCAAGACATAAGCTAACGGTTGTTCCGGTACTTGACGAGGACAATCATTACAGGGGTGTCATAACATATAATGAGATCATCAGCAGTATTGCCGCCTTCTCATCCATTGATCAGCCCGGAGGCATGATAGTGCTTCATGTCCTCTCACAGGATTACTCCATGAGCCGTATCTCACAGATAGTTGAAAGCAATGACGCCAGGATATTAAGCATGCACATCACATCGAAACCTGAATCAACAAGCCTGGAGATCACACTGAAGGTAAATACCACTGACCTTGCCTCAATAATAAGGACTTTTGAGAGGTATTCATATGAAGTCACCACCTGGGTGACCGAGAATGATGAGCTTGACCGCTTTTATACTGACAGGTACAATCTCCTGATGAAGTATCTTAATATCTGACAGGGGGACATGATGAGCAGAAAAATTGCACTCTTCAGCAAGGGGTTAACGGGAAAGACTGTTGCCGGCCTGCATCGTCTGGTTGACGCCCTTCACGGGCGCGGCGCTGAGATCTACCTGAACGTCATGGGAAATGGTGCTGACAGTTTCGTGACCGACAGCAGGGTGCGTCTCTTTGAATCGGCGGATGATCTTCCGGATGACATGTACCTTGTTATCAGCGTCGGCGGTGACGGTACTTTTCTTGAGACGGCGATGAGAGTGCGTGAACTCAACATCCCTGTGGCAGGGATAAACACCGGAAGGCTGGGATTCCTTGCTAACATACCCGACGACAATATCGGAAAGGCCATGGAGATGCTCTGTTCCGGGTCCTATGAAGTGATAAGCAGGTCGATGCTCGAGATCGTATCTCCCGAGGGGCTCTTCGGTGAGCGCAGTTCACTGGCCCTTAACGAGGTCACAATCCAGAAGAGTGATCAGAGGATGATAACAATCACCGTTTCTGTAAACGGCAATTTTCTCAATACCTATCGTGCTGACGGTCTGATCATATCCACCTCCACAGGCTCAACAGCATATAACCTGAGCGTTGGCGGCCCTATCCTTTCGCCATCAGATGAGAGTTTTATAATCGCTCCGATGTCTCCGCATAACCTCACCGTCAGGCCTATCATCATAACCGGCAGCAGCACAGTTGTCATGGAGGCCGGGGGCAGAAGCACCGAATGCATGATAACATGTGACTCCAGGGCAACACATCTGCCGCTGGGAGTGAAGATAGAGGTGCGGCCGGCACCGATGAAACTCAAAACGGTGACACCTGAAGGAAACGATTTTTTCAGCACCCTCAGAAACAAACTGATGTGGGGCGCAGATCTCCGTAACTGACAATAATTAAGGAATATTTAAGTTTTAAAATATATTACATTATCTATATTTGTAGCCTGAACTTTTAGACGACCGGTAATGAAGCGGCTATTAATCATAAGTGTGGTGGTACTTCTTTGTGCCCCCTGGTCTTCAGCCCAGCTATGGAAGATGAAGAGGTATGAAGCCGTGGCATCTCTTGGTACGTCACAGTTTTACGGTGATGTGGGTGGATTTTCGAATGGTGAGAATGCGTGGGGGTTGAAAGACATAACTTTTAAGCAGACAAGGTTTAATGTGAGCGGTTCATTCAGGTACTTCATCCTCGACGAGGTGGCTGCCAGGCTCTCCCTGTCATATGTAATGCTCCATGCCACTGATGAGAGAGGTGATAACGAAGACAGGGGCTATGAGGCAACTACTTCCCTCTTCGAGCCTGCTCTCGTAGGCGAATATTATTTCATAAGGAACCGCGAAAGAAACAGCTTCCTCTTCCAGGTAAGGAGGGCTGTCTCAAGAAACAGGGTGAAGGACTTCTTCAGGAGCATTGACGTCTATGCACTTGCGGGTGTAGGAGGGGCGGCATACAAGGTGAACCCCAATGAGGCTCTTGAGGATCGTAATATGCAGACGAGCGGATTCACTGCCGTGATACCTTTCGGCCTGGGCGCAAAGCTGGCCATTGACCCGAACATACTTATGGGCATCGAGTTTAACAGCCGGTATGCATTCACCGATTATCTTGACGGATACACTTCGGACTGGTCTACAAGAAATGATATCTACCATACTTTTAGTGTGACCTTAAACTACAGGATCAGAACAGCGAGGAACGGATGGCCCGCTTTCCGGTGATGTTCAAATGACCTATTGCATGAGAAAGTTTATAATAATTATTATAATAACATGTGCCTCCGCACCGGCATTCGCGCAGCGAACAGCTGACTACGGCTTTTCTGCAGGTATGACTACCTATCTCGGCGATATCAACGAGTCAAACCTCTTCTATAATCCCGGACCCGCTTTCCAGTTATTCTACAGGTATAATTTCAATCCCAGGCAGGCTGTCAGGGCAAATATACTCGGAGGCAACATCAAAGCTGACGGGGCCGACTTTGACAACCTGACCGAGCCTGCTGCGAGCACTTCTTTCTCAGGTATCGTAGGTGAGTTCGGCATAACATATGAATACAACTTCTTCCCGTATTCCACCATGCGAAGCAGAATTGTCGATTATACGCCTTACATCGCTGCCGGTGCGGCACTCTCGGTGGCCAGTACGGATGACTTCCATATCTTCCCTTCCATACCATTCTCTGCCGGATTCAAGATAAATGTGGCAAACCATCTTGGTCTTGAATTCGAATATGGTTTTCGTAAGACTTTTTATGATAACTTTGACGGCCTGACAAACATGGTTGATCCCGACGATCAGACATGGATGCATAACAATGACTGGTACACTTTCATGGGGGTCTCGGTCACGTGGAAGTTGTACAACAAACTTGTGGGCTGTCCTGCATTTGCAGATTTTGCAGAGGATAAAAAAAGAAAGAGATAGAGTTGACCTTCAGAAATCAGATAGATACGAACAGGCTGCCAAGGCATGTGGCTGTCATTATGGATGGCAACGGCCGCTGGGCTCGCCGCAGGGGGCAGGAGCGTGTCTTCGGGCATCACCAGGGGGCCAGGGCCGTGCGTAAGGTTATCGAAGCCGCTGCCGAACTGGGTATTGAATACCTTACACTTTACGCTTTCTCGACAGAAAACTGGAACCGGCCTGATGACGAGATCTCTGCCCTGATGGACCTGATGGTAGACTCGCTTAATAACGAGACTCAGACGCTGCTGAATAACAAGATATCAGCAAAAGTGATTGGCGATATAAACCGCCTCTCAGATAATGTCAGAACGAAGCTGCTCGAGACCATCGAGGTTACCGCAGGGGGAACAAGGATGAAGCTTGTCGTTGCCCTCAGCTACTCCTCAAGATG
>JALOMM010000214.1 GCA_025455535.1 Bacteroidales bacterium
TCGCAAGTAACGGCAGGCACGATCAGCCCCGGCGTATGCCCGTAACAGATTCGCAGCCTTATTCCGCTGTACAGCTCACAGTCACCGTCGATCAGGTTCAGTCTGCCACTGTCACCCAGGGGCCTGATGTTCTCATCAAGAAAGGCATCTTCCTCTCTCTGGTTTGATTCGCAGGCCCAGTCCCACTGTGCACGGCTGACATGATAATTGGCATTGGGAAATACCGGCACAGTTTCCCCGCCCTGACCACGGGCAAAACATCCTCCGCAATGGTCGGCATGCAGGTGGGTCAGAATTAAATCTGTGACATCCTCAGGGCCGTAGCCGCACTGAGCCAACCCTCCGATAAGGCCGGCCCCGCCGTGAAGGTATGCATGCCTGAAGAATTTTTCATCCTGCTTGTCGCCCCAGCCTGCATCGACAAGTATCACCCTCCCGTCACTCTCTATAACAAGTGAATTTAGGCTAAGGACTATGGTATTGTTCTCATCGGAGTGGACAACCCTGCTCCACAGGGCTTTCGGTATGACTCCGAACATTGCGCCTCCGTCTACCCTGAAATTTGAAATATTGAAGACCGACAGTTTCATTTATCTCCTTTTCCCGGGTACAAGATAGCCAATTTAGGTATTTTTGCCGGTGAATTTGTCAATAACAGTAAATGATGGAACCCGACTTCAATACAATATTGTTCGCTTTTCTGCTGACCCTCTTCGCAGGCCTCTCGACAGGCATTGGCAGCACAATAGCTTTCTTCGCCAAAAAGACCAACACCCGGTTTCTGACAGTCTCTCTAGGTTTCTCGGCCGGAGTGATGATTTACGTCTCCTTTGTCGAGATCTTTGTAAAGGGGCGCGAGGTGCTGACAGGCTCTATGGGCATGCGTACAGGCTGGTGGGCTGCCGTAATTGCCTTTTTCGCCGGTATCCTCGTTATTGCAATAATAGACAAGCTGATACCTTCGGCAGAGAACCCCCATGAGATGAAGAAGCTTGAAGGGGGCGCTGACGAGGTTAGGAGTGGAAAGCTGATGCGCATGGGGACATTCACCGCCCTGGCCATCGGCATTCATAACTTTCCCGAAGGACTGGCCACATTCACGGCTGCCCTCTCCGATCCGCAGGTAGGTGTCGCCATCGCTGTGGCAATAGCAATACACAACATCCCGGAAGGAATAGCAGTCTCTGTGCCTGTTTACTATGCCACGGGCAGCAAGCGGAAAGCATTCAGGCTCTCTTTCCTCAGCGGCCTTTCAGAACCGCTGGGGGCACTCGCCGGCTACCTCATCCTGATGCCGCTGATGAATGACACCCTTATGGGAGTGCTCTTTGCATTCGTGGCAGGGATCATGGTATTCATATCCCTTGACGAGCTGCTGCCCGCAGCGGAGAAATACGGAGAACATCACCTCTCAATATACGGCCTCGTGTCAGGTATGGGAGTGATGGCAATAAGCCTGCTGCTGTTTAAATAAAATAATTTTTTTTCCGTTATAAGAAATATATAGTTTTGCAACTTAATTTTTTAAAAGAACAGATGATGAAAAAAGTACTGGTAATCACAATGTTTATTTTGGCGCTGACAGCAGGCGCACAGGCACAGAGTTACAAAAATGCCATAGGCCTCAGGGGAGGTGAGCCGTCAGGTATAACATTCAAAACATTTATCAACAACAGCAATGCGATTGAACTTATCGCCGGCGTAGGATACGGCTTTGACAATTTCCTCATCACAGGTCTTTACGAATTTGAGAAGCCAACGGGCTGGGCACCCAGCCTTGACTGGTACATAGGTTTCGGAGCACACCTTGGCTTCTGGAACCAGGACAAGGCTGATGAGTATGAAACAGCAATAGTGCTCGGAGCTGACGTCGTCGGAGGTATTGAATACACATTCGATGACCTGCCCCTCAACATCTCCCTTGACCTTATACCAAGCTTCGATATTATCGGCGGCGACTGGTTCCATTTCAAGGCCGGAATATCATTCAGGTACGCATTCTAGTGCCATCCGGCGCTTCAACAGACCACCCGGTGGAGCAGAGGGAGATATTTTTTAATAAATATTTTGCAGATAAGAAAATTTCATCCATCTTTGCATCCGCTTTTTAAAGTTCTTTAAGGTCCATTCGTCTAGTGGTTAGGACGTCAGGTTTTCATCCTGGTAACAGGGGTTCGATTCCCCTATGGACTACAAATTTTATAAATGTAAGAAATGGCTAATCACAAGTCGGCACTGAAAGCCGCAAGACAGGCAGAGGCAAGGAAAGAGGACAACAAGTATTATGCCCGCTCAATGCGCAATGCACTTAAGAAAATCCGCAAGACCTCAGAAAAAGCTGAGGCCACCGAGATGCTCCCCAAGCTCAATTCCATGCTTGACAAGCTTGCAAAGAAGAATATCATTCACAAGAAGAAAGCTTCGAACCTTAAGTCTTCAATAACGAAACATGTGAGTTCGTTATAGATCAAAGAAAATAACCGGGAGCCGTCACTGCAAAGTGGCGGCTTTTTTTTATCTTGCAGTGGGATAAAATGTTTTGCTGCATGTCACTGAAAATCACAGACTGGGCTGTCGAGGACAGGCCCCGTGAGAGGCTCTGGAACAAGGGGCCCTCAAGCCTCAGCGATGCTGAGTTGTTAGCGATACTGATAGGATCAGGAACGAGGAACAGGTCGGCTGTTGACCTGGCGCACGAACTGCTGGCCATGGCCGGCAACTCTCTCGGTGAGCTGGGGAGACTCAGCGCGGGAGAGATACGAAAGATAAAAGGGATCGGCGCTGCCAGAGCGGTGACGCTGGCTGCAGCACTGGAGCTGGGGCGCCGCAGGAAGCTGGCCGAGGCCTCCGAGAATCCGCAGATACGGTCATCAGCCGATGTATTCAACATCTTCAGCCCCCTGATGGAGGACCTCACGCACGAGGAGTTCTGGATACTGTTCCTCAACAGGGCAAACCGTGTCACCGGCCGCATGAAAATCAGCCAGGGGGGCGTCAGCGGAACGGTGACAGACGTGCGTATCGTCATGAAGAAAGCCATAGAGACACTGGCATCGGGACTTGTCATATGTCACAACCATCCGTCAGGAAACAACAGCCCGAGTGACTCTGACATACGTATAACTCAGAAGATAAAAGAGGCGGGTGCCCTGATGGATATCCAGCTGCTTGACCATCTGATCATTACAGGAAAAGACTATTACAGCTTCGCCGACAACGGGGCGCTCTGAACTTTCTCCTGCGAGAGCCTTACCTCTGACTGATCGTCACACATCGCAAGCAGCTCGCTTACTTTCTGACCTGTCTCGGGGTGAACGGCATCAGGTGCAACCTCGTTAAGGGGGACAAGGACAAACTTCCTGTCGGCGAGCCGGGGATGCGGTATTTCAAGCCCCGGCGCTGAGATGACCCTCTCCTCCCAGAGAAGAATGTCTATGTCAATGACCCTCGACTCATATCTCCTTCCCGTGTTACGCCTGCGGCCCAGCCTTCCCTCGGCAGACCTGCATAGCTGCATGAACTGCTGAGGCTGCAGCCCCGTCTCTATGACAGCGACCATATTCAGGAACAGGTCGTCTGCCTCAAAGCCCCACGGCTCGGTCTCCCAGACTGATGATCGTCTGCCTCAAAGCCCCACGGCTCGGTCTCCCAGACTGATGATAGAGCGATTATCTCACCGGCCTCCTCCCTGAGAATGGCAATGGCACGCGACAGGCAGTGAGCCCTGTTGCCCATGTTGCTTCCGAGCCCGACCATCACCTTCGAACGACCGGGCAGGCTGTCAGCCGATAATTTCATCATAAAGGGTTTAGGTCCATAAAGATGCTTGTTTTTTTTATAATTTGGCGATCGAATTTAATCCATCTACGATGAAAGCATTTCTTAAGATGACCCTCGCAACAATTGTGGGTCTTATAATCACAGGCATTATATTTTTCATAATCATGCTCACGGCAATTTCTGCCATGGTAGCATCAGGGAGCAAGCCGGCAGACATACCTGAGAAGTCGGTTCTTGTGCTTAAGACGGGAGCATTCATACCCGACCGCACCGGCAGCAACCCCCTGGCATTCATTGATCCCCTTTCAATGACATTCTCCCCGGCACCGGGACTCAACGACATCCTGAACAACATCCGCAAGGCAGCTGCCGATGACGACATAAAGGGGATACTCATTGAAAACGGCATCATGCAATCAGGCTGGGCCACGGCAGATGAGATGCGCCAGGCACTGAATGAGTTCAGGGAATCAGGGAAATTCATCTACTCATACTCAGACTATATGCTGATGCAGGAGAGCTACTTCATCTCCACTGCTGCAGATGAGATATGGGTTAACCCCACATCAATGTTCGACTTCAGGGGACTGGCGGCAGAGGTGATCTTCTACCGCGAGGCACTTGAAAAACTCGGTGTCGATGTCCAGGTAATCAGACACGGTAAATTCAAGGGAGCCGTTGAGCCATATATGCTTGACAAACTGAGTGATGAGAACAGGTACCAGATCTCTGAGTATATAGGTTCAATATGGGAGCATGTGGTTAAGGCTGTCTCTGAATCGAGGGGTGTGTCTGAAGCACGTGTCATGCAGCTTGCCGACTCGATGGCAGGTTTTGATGTTTCAATGATGGAGAGAGAGGGTCTCATCGACGGAAGAATATACCGTGATCAGCTTGAGGATAGCATTAGAGTGTCGGCCGGCGTTGAAGATGGCAAGAAGATAAGTTATGTCTCAATGACCAAATACAGCAAGGTCCCGGAGAAACATGCCGGAGGCGCTGGCAAGGCAAAGATAGCAGTAGTTTTTGCCGAGGGAAGCATAGTTATGGGCGAAGGCGATGATACAAACATAGGTGGCAGCAGGTATGCATCACTGCTGCGAGACATCAGGACTGACTCGGCGATTAAGGCTGTTGTCTTCAGAGTCAACTCAAGGGGTGGTAACGCTATTGCCTCTGATCTGATATGGCGCGAGGTTGAGCTGACAGCCAGGGTCAAGCCTGTGGTTGTCTCGATGGGTAACTACGCTGCCAGTGGAGGATATTATATCGCAGCAGCGGCACAGAAGATATTCGCATCACCGGTGACGGTAACAGGATCTATAGGCGTATTCGGCCTGATTCCCAATGCCGAAACACTGATTGACAAAAAACTCGGTCTGAATACAGACGTAGTTAAAACAAATGCCAATTCCGACGGACCATCATTCACCAGGCCTCTGACAGCCTTTGAAAGAGAAGTGCTTCAGGCAAACGTTGAACGCACATACAGCACATTCACCAGTGTGGTG
>JALOMM010000215.1 GCA_025455535.1 Bacteroidales bacterium
CTCCCAGGCTGCTGGAATCATCGAAGATAGGAATACTGGCCGGATCACTCGTGTCAGGCATTGCAGGGTATCTTGTCCTCAGAAACTCCCGGGGTGCTGCTGAGAAGGAGAGAAGAGAATGAGAAATCAACAGGACCAGGAGCTGTACTTTGTAGCTCTGATGCCTCATGAAAAACTGAGAGACGAGATCAGAGCGATAAAGGAGAGGATGCGAGACTGTTACGGTGCAGGCCATGCGCTCAGATCGCCCGCGCATATTACGCTTCAGAAGCCCTTTAAGAGGGATCGCGATGCGGGGAGGGCTATCAGTGACGCGCTTCGCCTCTTTGCAAAGAATGAGCAGCCATTCACTGTTGAACTTGACGGCTACGGGGCATTCGCACCAAGGGTTATATACATTAAATTAAAGGATAACAGTCATATAGCCACGCTCCACGAACGACTGAAGGCGCTGCTGCTAAGCTCCCTTGATTTCACGCCGGATGAGATAATGAAGGGTGTCGAGCCGCATATTACCGTTGCAACGCGCGACCTCACAAGGGAGGCTTTCAGTGAGGCATGGCCTGTGATCAGCGGTGAGCCCTTCACCGGATCATTTGTTGTCCGCAGCATATTCCTGCTGAGGCACAACGGCAGGTATTGGGAAAAACTTGAGGAGTTCCCCTTCAGAGGCGATGAATAGGAGATTTTTCATATCCGGCAGTGCACTTGCTGCAACAGGCCTGCTCATGCCGGGCCGGATAGCAATGCCGTTATCTGATATGAGGCCGGGCGAAACAGCTGAAAATCAGGGCTCACTTTACGAATTGTTTTTGGATCCGGCTCTCGGTTACAGGCCGTTTGTGAGGTGGTGGTGGAACGGGAACAAGGTTGAAGCAGGAGAACTTGTCAGGGAGCTGAGACTCCTCAGGGAAGCAGGCATAGGCGGCGTCGAGATCAATCCCGTTCAGTTTCCCTCAAGATCAGAAGGAGATGATATTGGAAAACCATCACTGCAATGGCTGAGCAAGGAGTGGATCGACATGCTGGGGGTGGTTTTTTATGAGGCAAAATCGCTTGGCATGGCATGCGATCTGATAGTCGGGTCAGGATGGCCTTACGGGGCAGAGGATGCCGGGGCAGAGGAGCGGTCTCAGATAGTCGTAATTACAGCCAGGAGGGTTACCGGATCGCAGGACATTACCGTTTCAAGGGATGAGCTTCTACTGGAAGCGGATCCTGCGGTAAGTTCTCCATGGGAAGGAAGAAAGGGAGAGCTGCTGTCGCTGTATCTTGTCCCTGACCCTGTTACATCGCAGGATCAGATTGCGGACCTCGCAGACAAAGCCGGAAGCGAATATATTGATCTCCATGTTCCTGAGGGCGATTATTTTCTATATGCCCTGGTAAAATACAGCGGGTTCATGGCGGTGATCAACGGCTCGCCCGGTGCAAGCGGGCCGGTTTTTGACCATTTCAATGATAGGGCCATCAGAAGGTTTCTCGAGAGAATGTCAGGTACAATTGAGGCACAGACAGGATCGCTCTCACAGCACCTCCGTTCCCTGTTCACTGACAGCATGGAGCTTGAGGGTGCAAACTGGACAGATGATATGCGCAGTGAATTCATCAGCAGGAGAGGGTATGACATCTTTCCGTACCTCCCTTTCGTCATTTTCAGGACCGGAGCCATGGGCAATGTCACGGATTTCAGCTACGGTGCCTGGAGGGGAGATGAGTTTAGAGATATGGTTTGCCGCATGAGGTACGACTTCGAGACTGTGAAGGCAGAGATGCTGTATGAGAGATTCCTGAAGACTTTTTCCTCATGGTGCAGCGGGCTGGGGGTAAAGTCAAGGATGCAGGCCTACGGCAGAGGGTTTCATCCCCTCGACAGCAGCTTTGGGGTCGATATTCCCGAGGGGGAGTCATGGACCATGAACTGGCTGAAGCACCGCATCGGGGAGGAGATGCCTGAGACCGACTACAGGCGCGGAAGGGCCTATACGATGATAAACAAATATGTCTCTTCCGCAGCACACCTGGCAGGTAAGAGGCTTATCAGCTGCGAGGAGATGACCGACACATATACTGTCTTCAACACTTCGCTTGAAAACCTGAAGATAGGCAGTGACCAGAGCATCATCTCCGGCGTAACCCATTCAGTGTTCCACGGATTCAATTACTCTCCGCCGGAGGCTCCCTACCCCGGCTGGATACGATACGGATGCTATTACAATGAGAACAATAACTGGTGGCCGCACTTCCATCTGCTGAATGAGTACAAGGGCCGCCTGTCAGCCGTACTGCAGAATACAGAGATGTTTGCTGATATAGCAATACTGCCTCCGCTGGGTGACATGTGGAGCCTTATCGGGGTACAGACTGAGCCCTTCCCGGCGGTGACCCATGCCGACTACTTTACACTGATCTGGGAGGCGATCTGCAAAAACGGCGGCGGCTGTGACTATGTATCTGAAAAGGTTATCTGCGACTCAATTGTTGAAGAGGGTCATCTTGTCTATGGTTCCCGGAGATACCGCACCCTTTTTCTTGTACAGGTCGAACGATTGCTTCCTGAAACGGCAAGGAGAATGGCAGAGTTCGTCGGGGGAGGCGGAAGAATATTCTGCATCGGGACTTATCCTTCAAAGTCTCCCGGCTGGAAGGATCATGAGACACATGACAGTGAGGTCCGGAGTTTGGTTGAAAGTATGATTCCATATAAAGAACGCTTCATTTTGCTGAAAAAGCCTGAAAATGACTTTATAGGTTGGTACAGAACAGTTCAGAAACAACACCTGATATTTCCTTATTTACGTATTGAAGATCCCGGACCGTTTCTGATGCAGACCAGGTATCAGGCTGACGACGGGGCGGAATTTATATTTGTCATAAACTCGCATCTTAATGATGCGCATAAGACTACGGTGACCTTCTCCCCTGAGATAACGGCCGGCAGGTATGGCTGGGTATGGGACCCCGAAACAGGCAACCGTTACAGAATGACACTCACGAAAGGGGGCAGCATTAACATTGACATCGGTCCGGCGGAGTCTCTGCTCTTTGTCTTCGACAGCGAAAAGAGAGGCCCGGAGTGGAAACCCTTACCGGCAGCTGGCAATGGAACCAGCGATGTATCCGGTGGTTGGAGTGCAGAGTTAAGGCACTGTCGTGACGGCTCTGAAAGGGAGTTCTTTATCGACTCTCTGAAAGACCTGAAGGAGATGCCTGAGTTTGTCAGTTTCTCGGGAACAGTTGTCTATCGGAATACTTTCATCTGTGAAAAGAAAAGGAGAGCAGTCATCAACCTGGGAAAAGTATACGGAACCTCTGAGCTCAGGATCAACGGTAAGAGCTGTGGCGTGAAATGGTACGGAAGAAGGATCTTTGCTCCGGAAGACTGCCTGAAGAAGGGGGTGAACACCATCGAGATAGCAGTCACGACGTCGATGGGTAACTATATGAAGTCTCTTACCGGCAACCCGATAGCGCAGTACTGGACCAACGAGAAAAATAAGAACCAGCCTCTTCAGTCGATGGGACTGCTCGGACCTGTAACAATTTACGAACGATGATAAGATGAAAACAATGAGATCATTAATTCT
>JALOMM010000026.1 GCA_025455535.1 Bacteroidales bacterium
GTAGACTCACTTAATAACGAGACACAGACGCTGCTGAAAAACAAGATATCAACCAAAGTGATAGGCGATATAAACCGCCTGTCAGATAATGTCAGGACGAAGCTGCTCGAGACCATCGAGGTTACTGCAGGGGGAACAAGAATGAAGCTCGTAGTTGCCCTCAGCTACTCCTCAAGATGGGAAATAACCACTGCCTGCAGACGGATAGCCTCGGCAGTGCATAAAGGACATCTGAGAGCAGATCAGATTACCGAGGAGACGGTGAATGCAAACCTTGAGACTGCAGGAATCCCTGACCCTGAACTGATGATACGTACCAGCGGAGAGAAGCGCATCAGCAACTTTCTCCTCTGGCAACTGGCATATACAGAACTGTATTTTACTGAAAGACTTTGGCCCGATTTTGGCAAGGAAGATTTTTATAAGGCGGTGGCCAACTTCCAGAAGAGGGAAAGGCGATATGGCAAGACCAGTGAGCAGATTGCGGAAAACAATTGAGATGATGAAAGAGAGATTCAGGCCGATACTCCCCCTTGTGGTTTTATTACTGATAGGAGTATCTGCCGCTGCCCAGACTGAAGAAAAATATGCTAACTACCTATATCCTGAAGAGTATACCATTGCCGGGATAACAGTCTCCGGAGTAAAATTCCTTGACTCAAATGCCCTTATCGGAATATCAGGACTGAGGATCGGACAGAAGGTTGAGATTCCCGGAGAGATAATAACATCTGCTGTCAAGAAGCTGTGGAGCCAGGGACTTTTTGCCGATGTCAGCATAAGAATCGTGAAGAAGGAGGATGACAATGTCTGGCTCGATATATTCCTCCAGGAGAGGCCGAGGCTGTCAACCCTGAAGTTCGAAGGGATTAAAAAGGCTGAAGAGACCGATCTGCTGGAAAAAATTAGCTTTCCCCCCGGGACGCAGGTGACGGCGCACCAGCTGAGACGAGCTGAAAAAACCATCAAAGACCATTTCATCGAGAAGGGATTCCTTAACACTGATGTAAAAATCATCCCCAAGGATGATCCCGACATGCCCAATAACGTTATTCTCAATGTTATTGTCGACAAGAATGCCAAGGTGAAGATCGAATCTATTGATTTCGAGGGGAATGAATACTTTGACGACAAAAGACTGCGCAGGGTGCTGAAGAACACCAAACAGCGTGATATTAACATCTTCAAGGGATCAAAATATATTCAGGAAAAATTCAAGGAGGACCGCGAGAGCCTTATTGCGTTCTACAATGAGAACGGCTTCCGCGATTTCAGGATATTAAGGGACTCCACTTTCATCAAGCCTGATGACCAGGGCAAGATGGTGCTTCATGTTCGTGTTTACGAAGGTGACCAGTATTATCTCCGCAATGTAGACTGGGTGGGTAACAGCATCTACACCAAGGATTATCTCAGCCGTGTCTTCAACTTCCCGAAAGGTGAGGTTTACAACCAGACGATGATCAGCAAGAGGCTGTTGGAAGACCCTGATGCCGTCAACTCACTGTATCTTGATTACGGTTACCTCTTCTCAAGGCTTAATCCCGTGGAAAAACGGGTTGAGGGAGATTCAATAGACCTGGAGATACAGATATTTGAAGGTGAACCTGCCAACCTCAACAATGTATTCATAAGCGGCAACACACGTACCAACGAACATGTGCCAAGGCGTGAGCTTTACACCCTCCCCGGCGACCTTTTCAGCAAGGAGAAGATCATACGCTCTGTAAGGCAGGTAGCTGTGCTTGGCCACTTCGACCCGGAGAAGATAAACCCTCAGCCAATACCGGACCAGATCAACGGTACTGTTGACCTGCTCTATGCACTAGAGGAGAAAGCGAACGACCAGTTTGAGATCTCAGGGGGTTGGGGTGCAGGCATGCTCGTCGGGACTGTCGGGGTAAGATTCAACAACTTCGCGATGCGCAACTTCTTCAAGTGGAGCGAGTGGAGACCCTATCCTTCCGGTGACGGACAGTCACTGAGCTTCAGGATACAGTCGAACGGCAAGATGTACCAGTCGTACAACATATCGTTCGTCGAGCCCTGGCTGGGTGGCAGTAAGCCGAACACACTCTCACTCTCATACTACAGGTCGGTCAACAGCAACGGCCAGCGCAAAGACAGCCCCACCTCACAGTATATGATTATCGACGGTGTCTCAGCCGGGTTTGGCAAGAGACTCTCATGGCCCGATGACTATTTCTCGGTCTACTATGAAGCCAGTTACCAGCGGTATGACATGAACAACTACCAGCAGCAGTTCAGGTTCCTGTTTGATGACGGTGTTTCAAACATCTTCTCACTTACCGGAAGACTGACGAGGTTCTCGGCCGGACCGAACAGCATTTACCCCCGCAGCGGATCTACATTCTCCCTGTCAATGCAGGTTACACCTCCATACTCGCTTCTCAACGGAAAAGATTACTCCGACGTTACTGACCAGGAGAAATACAAGTGGATAGAATTTTACAAGACTGTATTCAAGGCTGACTACTATTTCCCTCTCTCGACAAATGACAAGCTCATACTGAACACAAGAGCGGCGTTCGGATACATAGGCTTCTATAATCCCGATATCGGTGCCTCACCCTTCGAGAATTTCTACGTCGGAGGCGACGGAATGACCGGGTTCAGCCTTTATGGCAGGGATATTGTAGGAGCAAGAGGATATGAGAACGGTTCACTTACACCTTACAAGTTTGAAGAGGAAGTGGGAAGGATTGATGTCGGTAACGCTTATTCAAAACTGACAGTGGAACTCAGATACCCTATATCACTTAATCCTCAGGCAACGATATACGTCCTCGGTTTTATCGAGGCTGCAAAGGCCTGGGAGACACTGAGAGAATTTAACCCGTTCAGGATGAACCGTGCTGCCGGTTTCGGACTGAGGGCCAACCTGCCTATGTTTGGACTTCTTGGCATAGACTGGGCATACGGTTTCGACCCTGTAAAGGGGATGCCTGATGCATCGGGAAGCCAGTTCCATTTTGTCTTAGGTCAGCAATTCTGAAAAAGTTAAAAAATTAAAAGAAAAGCTATGAAGAAGTTTATTGTTTTAACAGTTCTGGTTCTGGCAGCTACCCTCAGCGGTGCCGCACAGAAGTTCGCATTCGTAGACAGTGAATACATCCGGAATAATATCCCTGCCTTCACGGCTGCACAGCAGCAGCTTGACAAGCTCTCACAGGACTGGGAGAAGGAAGTGGCGGATGGCTATGCCGGTGTTGAACAGATGTACAAGGATTACCAGGCAGAGGTAGTGCTTCTGGCCCAGGACCAGAAGAGAAAAAGAGAAGAGGCTATCATCGCAAGGGAGAAAGAGGTGAAAGATCTTCAGAATAAGTATTTCGGTATGGAAGGAGAGCTCTACAAGAAACGTGAAGAGCTTGTGAAGCCTATACAGGATGAGATACTCAAGGCCATCAAAGAGATCTCTGTTGAAGGAAGTTATGCAGTCATCTTCGACACCTCGTCAGGGACAAACATACTCTTTGCAAATCCAAGATATGACCTCTCAGACCAGGTCCTGAAGAAGCTGGGATATAAAAATTAAATAATTACATTTGCACGATTAAACTGAAAAATGAATACAATGAAGAAACTTTTTGGAATGGTTCTGGTTGCAGCACTGCTATTTACTGCACAGGATGTTTTTGGACAGACATTTAAGACAGCTCATATAAACAGGGATGACATAATTATGGTAATGCCTGAGTATGACAGTGCCATGAAGACATACAATGCATTCGGCCAGGAACTTACCAATGCCCTGGAACTGATGCAGGTTGAGTACAACAACAAGCTTGATCAGTACGTGAAGGACAGCAAGAACCTGAGTGACCTTGTCAAAGCCAACAAGGAGCAGGAACTGGCAGACATGCAGACGAGGATTGGCAATTTCCAGCAGCAGGCACAGGTACAGCTGCAGGAGAAACAGGCTGAGCTGCTTAATCCTATCATCGAAAAAGCAGGCAAGGCTATCGGCGATGTCGCCAAGGAAGGCGGTTTCATATATGTTTATGACGTCCGTACCCTGGTCTATTTTGACCCGACGAAAAGCACAGATCTCGGCCCGCTGGTGAAGACCAAGCTGGGTCTTAAATAATATTCAATTTAATCAGGCAGGGCTGTCCGCCACACGGTGGACAGCCTTTCTTTTAAAAGTACAATGAAAGCAGGAGAACGCCCGATAGGGGTCTTTGATTCAGGAGTAGGCGGCCTGACGGTGGCACATGCCATCAGACAGGCCCTCCCCGGCGAGAGTCTGATTTATTTTGGCGACACGGCTCACCTGCCCTATGGCGACAAGTCTGAAGAGGCAATAAGAAATTATTCCCGCCGTATAACTGATTTCCTGATCGGCTATGACTCCAAAATGGTGCTCATTGCATGTAACTCAGCTTCCGCCTCAGCCTATGAAACCCTTCTCGGGGAGTTTGGCAGCAAGACACTGATAATGGATGTTATCAACCCGGTGGTCGAGTATGTCACAAGCCATAATTACAGGAAGCTGGGTGTCATAGGGACAAAGAGAACCATCAGTTCAGGCACCTATGAAAAGAAGATACATGACGCTTCGGCTTCAGCATCAGTCTACTCTCTTGCCACCCCGCTGCTGGTGCCAATGATTGAAGAGGGATTCATTTTTGATGATATCAGCAATGCCATAATAAGAACTTACCTCTCTGACAGCAGCCTTAATGATATTGATGCACTTATTCTCGGATGCACCCATTATCCAATCATACGAAACCAGATCAGCAAATTCTTTAATTTCAACGTTGAGGTCATCGATTCGGCACGCATAGTGGCACAGCGCCTGCGGGTGATGCTTGAGCAGAATGATCTTCTCAATAAGGGAAGGGCAGGAGAAGACCTCTTCTTTGTCTCTGACTATACCGAGTATTTCGGGAAGATAGCCCGTATGTTCTTCGAGGGCAATATCAATCTTCAGAAAGCTGATATCTGGCGCTGAACCTGCTGTGACACCTCCCTTGCCACAACCCCTTGCTTATCAGATATCTTATTGGATATAAATAAGTTATGGTATTGCTCCAAACATGATCAAAATCATAATCATATAGAAGTGTTATAATGAACTTAGCTTCGTGAAATTGGTTACTTTTATGTCGTTTATAATGAAAACAATAACCTCATAATTTATCATGGGAAAAAGATCAAAGGTCATAGAAAGAGATGCAGTAGTGATCAGGTTCTCCGGTGACTCGGGTGACGGGATGCAGCTAACGGGCACCCTGTTCTCGAATACCTCGGCACTGTTCGGTCATGATCTCTCAACATTCCCCGACTATCCTGCAGAGATCAGGGCTCCGCAGGGCACTGTGGGGGGCGTATCAGGCTTTCAGGTGCACATCGGTCACAAACAGATCAACACGCCGGGCGATTATCCTGATATCCTTGTAGCCATGAACCCTGCCGCTATACGCGCCAACGCAGGCTGGCTGAAGCCGGGTGCCACTATCATTTATGACACTGACAGCTTTACCGAGAAAAACATACAGCGTGCCGGGTATAAGGAAGACCCGTTTGCTGAAGACAAGATAGAGACCCTTAACCTTATCGGCGCTCCTATTACCACACTGGTAAAAGAGACGCTGAAGGATCTTGATATTGACCCAAAGACTGTCCTTCGCACCAAGAATATGTTCGCCCTGGGGATGGTCTACTGGCTCTTTGACAGTCAGCTTGACTACACCGAGAAGTTCATAGATGACAAGTTCGGAAAGAAACCCGTCGTTGCTGAGGCCAACAGTATGGTCCTGAGGGCCGGATACTACTATGCCGAGACCATTGAAGCTCTTACCCCCTCATACAGGGTGTTGCCTGCACCGATAGCCAGTGGTGTATACAGGAATATTAACGGCAACCAGGCTACCGCATGGGGCTTTCTTGCCGCTGCAGAGAAAGCCGGACTTAAGCTCTTCATCGGGTCATACCCCATCACTCCGGCAACAGGTATCCTTGAAGAACTTGCCTTGCGCAAGGATCTCGGCGTAAAAAGCCTTCAGTGTGAAGATGAGATCGCAGGGATATGCACGGCAATCGGCGCCAGTTATGCCGGTAACCTGGCTGTGACGACAACCTCCGGCCCTGGCCTTGCACTGAAGTCTGAAGCCCTCAACCTGGCTGTCATGACCGAACTGCCGCTGGTGGTCGTTGATGTCCAGAGAGGCGGCCCGTCAACCGGACTACCGACAAAGACCGAACAGGCAGACCTGTGGCAGGCACTCTACGGACGTAACGGGGAGAGCCCTGTTGTCGTGATAGCTGCCGGTACCCCATCCGACTGCTTCCACTTTGCCTTCGAGTCGGCAAAAATAGCCGTTGAGCACATGACACCCGTACTGCTGCTGACAGACAGCTACCTGGCAAACGGTTCTGAACCGTGGAAGATACCTTCCATGAAAGATATGCCTGCTGTGAAGGTCCCGTTTGCTGTCAGCGATGATAAAGAATTCCTGGCTTATGAAAGGGATCCGGAGACCCTTGCCCGTAAGTGGGCAATCCCCGGAACACCCGGCCTTGAGCATCGTGTGGGGGGGCTCGAGAAAACAAAGAAAGGAAGCGTATCATATACTCCTGAGAACCATGAATACATGGTCAGGATGAGAGAGGAGAAGGTGGAACGCATCCAGAGCGAAGTGCCTGACCTTAAGATCACTGGAGATAAAAAGGCTGATCTGCTTGTTATCGGATGGGGAAGCTCATACGGACACATACTGACAGCCGTTACTGAACTGATTGAAGAGGGCTACACCGTCGCCGCAACCCATTTCAACTATATAAGACCCCTGCCGAAGAACTGTGAAGAGGTTTTCTCAGGTTATAAGAAACTGGTTGTATGCGAACTGAATAACGGACAGTTTGCCAATTATCTGAGGATGAAATACCAGAAGTTCACATTCACCCAGTATAATAAGATTCAGGGGCTGCCGTTCACGGTCAGGGAGATAAAGGATCATTGTATAACATTACTGGAGGGTAAATAAGATGGCTGATACGAATACGTTACAGTATACCGCAAAGGATTTCAAGAGTGACCAGGAAGTAAGATGGTGCCCCGGTTGCGGAGACCATGGGATACTTGCCTCACTGCAGAAGACACTTGCTGACATGGGTGTTCCCAAAGAAAAATATGTCTTCGTTTCAGGCATCGGGTGCTCATCGAGGCTGCCATACTACATGAATACCTACGGCTTTCACGGTATTCACGGCCGCGCAGCGGCAATAGCAACAGGTGTCAAGATTGCCAATCCGGACCTGATGGTATGGGAGATGACAGGCGACGGCGACGCCCTGGCAATAGGAGGGAACCATTTCATCCATGCGGTAAGACGCAATATTGACATCAAGATACTCCTGTTTAACAATGAGATATACGGTCTCACCAAGGGACAGTATTCGCCCACCTCACAGAGAGGGCTGGTGACAAAGACATCACCTTTCGGTACTATTGAAGAACCGTTCAAGGTTGGCGAGCTGACCATCGGCGCTCACGGACGCTTTTTTGCACGCACTGTAGATTATAACCTGCAGCTCTCGGGCGAGGTTTACAGGGAGGCGGGTCTCTTCAAGGGCACCGCCGTGGTAGAGGTGATACAGAACTGTGTCATTTTTAATGACGGGGTCCATGAAGCCATCACAAACAAGGAGTTCAGGGATGACAGGACAATAGTACTGCGTCACGGTAAGCCGATGATCTTCGGCAAGGAGCACGACAGGGGATTAATCCTTGACGGCATAAAGCTTAAGGTTGTTAAGATAGGGGAGAACGGCATCACTGAAAAAGA
Source organism: Bacteroidales bacterium (assembly GCA_025455535.1). Taxonomy (GTDB): domain Bacteria; phylum Bacteroidota; class Bacteroidia; order Bacteroidales; family VadinHA17; genus SR-FBR-E99. The sequence continues at coordinate 7,818 of JALOMM010000026.1, forward strand.
TCTTCTGGTGCATGATGCAGAGGAAGCCAATCCTGGAATACACTACATGCTCGCCGGGATGCAGTATCCGGAATATCCCTTTGCCCTTGGCGTTATCAGGGCTGTCAAATCACAGACTTATGACGATGCAATGATTGAACAGCACAAACAGGTGCAGACAGCTTCGAAGATCAGATCAGTTGACGATCTGCTGATGAGCGGCTCAACCTGGGAGGTAGAGTGATCTGTCACCGCTTTACGGAATATAATTACGGGCACACCATATACTGTGCCCGTCTTTTTTGCCCTCTTTTTTACTAATTTTGACCATTCACTTCACCCGAAGAACTGATGAGTAAAAAGCCTGAGACAAGCCCGCACTTCAACCGCGCCATGCGTGACCAGCAGGAGCGACTGAAGGAGCTTGCCTGTATAAACCGCGTAACACAGATACTCAAAGAGGGCAAAACCATCGAGGAGACACTCATGCACCTCGTCCTGACCCTCCCGGCGGCATGGCAGTACCCCGAATATACAGTCGCACGCATAACTTACGCCGACAGGCATTATGAGACCCCTGGCTTCAGCGAGACTGAGTGGGAGATGGTTCAGGATTTTACGACCCTGGGAGGGGATGGATCAATAGGGGTTTACTATACCCGTGAGTTTACGAAGGAGTATGAGGGTCCCTTCCTCAAGGAGGAACGAGACCTTATTGCCAATCTCTCTAAACTGATCACCGGATTTGTCAACAGCATCATAGCAAGGGATTCCGGCGTTTCTTTAACCATGGAGTCTGCTTCTGAGGAAGATAGCGAGAACCTCTCAAGCCGCAAGCTCCTTCAGAAATTCCTTGACAGACATAACGCCGAGAGGGATGTCTTCCATGACCTGATGCCATTCATGGTAAAGGAGATATTGCTTGTCGCCAGCCTCTATGACGCTTACTCCATAGAGGGTGAAGGACGATTCTCTGACCATATGCTGGGTGAGTACTACCAGATGAGCCTTACATCCATACCAAGGGTCACCGGCGTCTCAGGAGAGGATGAGGTCTTCGACAGACTCCGGTCAAGACATTATGACATGATCATAATCATGGTCGGCGTTGACAAGGAGGGGCCGATGAATATGTGCAGAAACCTGAAGGAGAGATACCCCTATATACCTACTTTTCTCTTGCTGAACAACCCCGGTGACATTCCGTTTGTGCTTAACCAGAAGAAGCTTGGAGTCCCCTTCGACAACTTTTTTGTCTGGACAGGCGAGTCAAAGGTCTTCTTTGCCATGGTAAAACTTCTTGAGGATAAGGTCAATGTTGAGAACGACACAAAGAAGGGACTCACGGGAGTGATGCTCATCATTGAGGACGCTGCCGACTATTATTCGACCTATGTGCCGATGCTCTACACCCTGGTCCTGGAACAGACCCGGAGTCTCATCGAGGACGTCTCTTCGGATGAGCTGTATAAGGTGCTGAAGCTGAGGGCGAGACCGAAGATACTGCTTGCCTCAACCTATGAAGAGGCCGTTTCCATTTTCAGAAGATACAAAGACAGCCTCCTGGGGGTAATCTCCGACATGCGCTTCCCGCGTGAGGGGATACTCAATAACATGGCAGGCTTCGACCTCATTGAACATATCAGGTCAGAACTGCCTAACCTGCCTACCGTCCTTCAGTCATCAGACCCTGATAACATCAAATATGCCACACAACTCAGGGTGAGCTTCATCAACAAGAACTCGGAGAGCCTTCTCCAGGATCTGAAGTCATTTATAAATTATTATCTCGGGTTTGGCAATTTTGTCTACCGTGACACCACCGGCAGACAGATAGCAGTCGCTAAATCAATGAAGGAGTTCGAGTCTTTCCTGCAGACCGTCCCTGAAGATTCACTCGTCTACCATGCAATGAAAAACCACTTCTCCATGTGGCTGATGGCCCGCGGTGAGGTGAAGATCGCAAAGAGGATAAACCCTGTCAAGCTGTCAGACTTTAAAAGCCTCACCGAACTGAGGGAATTCCTTCTCGAGATAATAAGGAAGAGAAGGAGGGAGGTCAACAAGGGAAAGGTGGTCAACTTTGACGAGGCTGCTGTCATCGATGAGTCAAATGTCGTTAGCCTGGCCGGAGGATCACTCGGAGGGAAGGGCCGTGGCCTGGCATTCATCAATACCCTTATTTACAGCTTCGAGCTCGGACGGCTGCAGCCGGACATCAATATCAGGACACCCGTAACAGCTATCATCGGGACGGATGAGTTTGACCTCTTCATGGAGAGCAACAACCTCTGGGAGCTGATAAAGAAGGAGAAGGACTTCAAGGCACTTCAGAGACAGTTTCTTGCCGGAAGCCTCAGCACTGACCTTGAGGGGAGACTCAGGGTCTTCATGAAGCTCAACACGGGGCCGCTGGCGGTAAGGTCATCCAGTCTCTTCGAAGACTCTCTCAGCCAGCCCTTCTCAGGTATCTTCGGCACTTATCTCCTGCCCAACAACCATCCCGACCCGGAGGTGAGGCTCAGACAGCTGCTGGGTGCCGTGAAACTCGTTTTCTCGTCAATCTACTCTGACAACTCGCGCACCTATTTCGAAGCAATAAACTTCAAGGTGGAGCAGGAGAAGATGGCTGTTGTCATACAGACAGTAGTAGGTAACAGGTTTGGTGACACCTTCTATCCCCATCTCAGCGGCACGGCGCAGTCATTCAACTTCTACCCCGTAGCTCATATGACCCCGCAGGACGGTTTTGCCGTCATTGCCGTGGGGCTGGGTCAGTACGTCCTTGACGGAGAGAGAGCCTTCAGGTTCTCCCCCTCATTCCCGTCGCTTGACATCGTCTCTATCGATGATCTCTCAAAGTATTCGCAGGTCAACTTCTATGCTATAAATATGGCAAGAAGTGAGTTTGACCTTCTGCAGGGTGAGAAGGCCGGGCTTGTCAAGCTGAACATAAACAAGGCTGAAGAGCACGGTACGCTGGCACACTCAGCATCAGTGCTCAGCATTGACAATGAGACTCTGACGCCGGGCCTTTACGAGGCCGGCCCGAGGGTTATAAACTTTGCCGATATCCTCAAGTATGATTATATACCGCTG
>JALOMM010000027.1 GCA_025455535.1 Bacteroidales bacterium
CGGCGCTTCAGACTCCGGCAATGTATGAGCAGATCAACATCTATCCATGGCAGGATTTTGCCGGGCTTGTGTTAATGTCTCTGCTGTTTATTGCCCTGATGGCTGTCGTATACCGATGGAAGGATGTAAAAAAGCTTTACAGCACGATTGAGGTGCCTCAGAGAGATGACGCTGGAAGAGGTTCAGATGCCGTAGATGCCGGTTAGATCTTCACTCCGGCAGCTGCCCCATTTATCCCTTATCTCCTCAATGATCTCCCTTATCTCGTTCACATCGGTCGAGGTAAGCAGCCTTAGCCTGGTATCCTTAAAATTGGGAAGCCCCTTGAAGTAGCTTGAAAAATGGCGGCGCATCTCAAGGATAGCCGGCTTGCCCTCTTTATGTTCAAGAGACTTGTCGAGATGGAGTAGCGCAAGGTCGGCCTTTTCGTCCACGGTCGGTTCCGGGAGGATCTTCCCCGTATCGAGATAGTGCCTTATCTCCCTGAATATCCAGGGTCTGCCGAAGGTGGCCCTTCCGATCATTATTCCGTCAACGCCGTACCTGTCAAACATAAGCTTCGCCCTCTCTGGTCCGTTAACGTCGCCGTTGCCTATCACCGGGATCTTCATCCTGGGGTTGTTCTTTACCTCACCGATAAGAGTCCAGTCTGCTTCGCCGCGATATAGCTGCGCCCTGGTTCGCCCGTGTATTGTCAGGGCGGCGATACCCGTGTCCTGAAGCCGTTCTGCCAGGTCGACAATTATCTTAGTGTTGTCATCCCATCCAAGCCTGGTCTTGACGGTTACCGGCAGATCAACCGCCCTGACGATGGCCGAGGTCATCTCAATCATGAGGGGGATGTTCTGCAGCATCCCGGCGCCGGCGCCGCGGGCGGCGATCTTGCGTACAGGACACCCGAAGTTCAGGTCGATCAGATCCGGGTTAGCCTCCCTGGCCCTGTGAGCAGCGTCAACCATCGATTCGATGATATGACCGTAGAGCTGAATCCCGATCGGACGCTCATAATCAAACAGATCTAGTTTCTTTACGCTGCTCTTTCCGTCTCTGATGAGGCCGTCTGATGAAATAAACTCTGTATACATGAAGTCGGCACCGAACATCTTGCATATATATCTGAATGAAGGATCAGTGATATCCTCCATTGGAGCAAGAAAGAGAGGCTGCTCCCTTAATATGTTGTTACCGAATCTCAATTTCAGGGTCGGGGATTAAAGCTGGTCAGTACCGAAAAGCGTAGGTGAAAGATCCTGTTGCGTCAACTCACCTTTTCTGAATACGTATACCAATCCGTACCGTTCAGCCTGTGTCCTTTTTTCATCTTCAGTCATGGTTGCGAAGCGGGCTTCGATCTCGTTCCACAGGTTTGAAATATGGTCGTCAGCCTCCCGCCGCAGGTCAGTCGTTCTCGTCACACAATCCGCAGCGCGCCTGCTTACTGTTTTATAATGATTTCGCGTCTCAAGGAATTTTTCATAACGTACCTTGACAACGGCGACAGACGGATTGGTTACAGGAGTATTGCCTTTCCTGATGCGGTACTCTTCCCCGTCAATAATTCTCTTTCCCCAGGCAATGAGCTCATTGTCTGTGGCCAGTGAAGGGAGCGCGGCATCTTCCGGAGAGATGCCGTAGAATGACCTGGTCTCTGCGGGCAGTTCCCCTCTCATCACAGCCATATTTACGACCCGGAGGAAATGGGTAATATACATTCTCGCCTTGCGTGCAGCCTCCTGGTTGGCCCTGCTCTTATCAGCCTGATTAACAAGCGTCTGTCGCTGAAGACTGATGGCATTTTCAAATACCGGAAGAAAACTCTGCAGCTTTACCAGGGTCTTCATTGAATAGGCCAGCCTGAACGGCGGTGTGTCTTTCCCCATATCCAGGGCTTTCTTAATTGCCCTCAGCCTTGCGGAGTCTGTGTTTGGTAATCTGCGGTACGGCATCAGTCTGAAATTATCCCCCTTTATTTATATGCGAATGTACACTCTTGCTGATTTTTGTCAATACCCTTCGCAATTAAAAATTGTTGATAACCTTAAAAATATCAACAGCTCTTCCTACATTAGCATTCTGTAACAATCAAAAATAAATAATTCCATGTTTGACCGACAGATTTACATCAACCGCAGAAGCAGCCTCAAGTCGATTCTTAATGAAGGCATCGCTCTTTTCACAGGGAACGTCGAGGCCCCGATGAATTATCCTGCAAACACCTATCACTGGAGGCAGGACAGTGATTTTCTCTATTTTTTCGGGCTTGACCTTCCTGGTCTGGCCGGAGTTATTGATTTCAATTCCGGTGAAGAAATAATCTTTGGCAACGATGCTGACATGGATGACATCATTTGGATGGGGCCTCAGCCTGCGATGGCTGATCTTGCGGAACGGGTTGGCGTCAGTAAGACTATGCCTTTTGCCAGGCTGAACGACTATATCGGGAAAGCCCAGGCAGACGGCAGAACCATCCACTTCCTTCCACCCTACAGGGCCGAGACAAAGATGACGCTCGGGATGCTGCTTCATGAGAACCCTTGCCAGATGCGAAGCAAGGCTTCTGAGAAGTTAATCAGGGCTGTGGTATCACTCAGGTCGATAAAAGAGGATGTGGAGATTGCCGAGATAGAAAAGGCAGCTGATGTGGCGTGCGAGATGCAGACTACTGCGATGCGTATGTGCAAGCCGGGCGTCACCGAGCAGGAGATCTTCGGTACCATCGAAGGCATTGCATGGGCCAAGGCCAACGGCCCCTCTTTCCCCATCATCCTCAGCATCAATGGTCAGACCCTGCATAACCATGTTCATAACAACGTTCTCAGGGAGGGAAAGATGCTGGTTTCTGACTGCGGTGCCGAATCAGCTCTCCATTATGCCGCTGACCTGACACGTACCACCCCTGTCGGCGGACGTTTCAGCCAGAAGCAGAAGGAGATCTACGAGATAGTCCTGAAGGCTAACACCGAGTCGATAAAGAAAGCAGGACCGGGTATTTCCAACCGCGATCTGCACCTCAACGCCTGCCGGATAATTGCCTCCGGGCTGAAGGAGCTGGGGATCATGAAGGGTGATCCGGCAGAAGCGGTGACCGAGGGGGCGCATGCTCTCTTCATGCCGCACGGGCTGGGGCATATGATGGGTCTCGATGTTCATGATATGGAGAGCCTCGGGGAGAACTTCGTCGGGTATAATGACGAGGTAAAACGGAGCACACAGTTTGGTCTGGCATTTCTCAGATTTGCACTGCCATATAAGCCCGGACATGTCTTCACCGTTGAGCCGGGTATATACTTCATTCCTGAGTTGATTTCACAGTGGAAGGCGGAGGGAAAACACAGCCGGTTTATCGACTATGCAAAGGCTGAAACATATCTTGACTTCGGCGGGTGCCGCATTGAGGATGACCTGCTCATCACACCCAAAGGCAGCAGGCCTCTGGGCAAGGTAGCCCCGAAGACCGTGGAAGAGATAGAGCGTGTTTGTACGAAATGATGTGGCGGCGCCCAATCTGGGCGCCGTTACATTATTTAAAATGCCTTGTAGTACTCGCGGTTTAGCCTGGCAATATTGGTCAGTTTTATCTGTTTCGGACACTGTGCCTCACAGGCGCCGGTGTTAGAGCAGCTGCCAAAACCCTGCCTGTCCATTTCCGCTATCATGGCCCTCACGCGCGTTTTGGCCTCTATCCTGCCCTGGGGCAGCAAGGCATATTGTGATACCTTAGCCGAGACAAAGAGCATAGCCGAGGCATTCTTACAGGCTGCCACACAGGCACCGCAGCCAATGCATATAGCAGAATCAAAAGCCATGTCACTCTGATGCTTGTTTACCAGCACTGAATTGGCTTCTGCAGCAGCACCGGCAGTGACCGAGATGAATCCGCCTGCAACCTGTATCCTGTCAAAGGCACTTCGGTCCACGATAAGGTCTTTTATCACAGGGAAGGCTTTTGCCCTCCAGGGTTCGATGGTGATGCTGTCACCGTCATTGAAATATCTCATCGCGAGATGGCATGTAGTCAACCCCGGAACGGGACCGTGAGGATATCCGTTTATAAACATCCCGCAGCTGCCGCATATCCCTTCACGGCAGTCATGATCAAACGCCACCGGCTCTTTCCCTGCTTCGACGAGCCTTTTGTTCAGGGCGTCGAGCATCTCCAGAAACGACATGTCGGGGGAGACGTTGTCAAGATCATAGGATACGAAAGATCCTTTTGTCTTTGCATTCTTCTGTCTCCATATCTTTAACTTGAGCTTCATATCAGGCACAATTAGAATAGGTTACTTATAGCTTCTTTCCTTAAGTTCAACAAACTCAAACTTCAGCGGCTCCTTGTTGAGTATCGGTTCATCATCGCCGTTGTATTCCCAGGCGGCTACGTATGAGTACTCACTGTCATTTCTCATGGCCTCGCCGTCGGGTGTCTGGTATTCCTCGCGGAAGTGTGCTCCGCATGACTCTTTTCTGTTCAGTGCGTCTGTTATCATCAGCTTTGCCAGCTCCATAAAGTCAGCCACCCTGCCGGCCTTTTCAAGCTCCTGGTTCAGGTCAGCCCCTTCGCCGGGCACCATAAGGTCGCTCCAGAACTCCTTCTTAAGCTCATCCACCAGCTTCAACGCCTTTTTCAATCCCTCTTCGTTGCGGGTCATGCCGCAGTAGTCCCACATTATCTTGCCAAGACGTCTGTGGAATGTTGTCGAGGTGTTCTTACCCCTTATTGACAGGAGCTTCTCTATTCTCTCCTTTGCTTTCTTTTCTGCCTCGTCAAATTCTGCTCCTGTAGTCGGTACTTTCGGTGTTCGTATCTCTCCTGAGAGATAGTTGCTGATAGTATTGGGCAGGATGAAGTATCCGTCACCGGCAGCCTGCATCAGTGAGCTGGCTCCCAGCCTGTTTGCTCCGTGATCTGAGAAGTTCGATTCGCCTATGGAAAAGAGCCCCGGAAGGGTTGTCATCAGTTCGTAGTCGACCCAGAGGCCACCCATGGTATAGTGTCCCGCAGGATAGATGCGCATAGGCTCCTCATAGGGGTCGAGGCCTGTTATATGCTGGTACATCTCGAAGAGGTTGCCGTACTTGTTTTCAATGGCTTTCTTCCCCTGTTTCTTTATTGCATCGCGGAAGTCGAGGTTGACAGCCAGTCCTGTGTCTCCGACGCCGTAGCCGGCATCACACCGTTCCTTCGCTGCCCTGGAGGCCACGTCACGGGGAACAAGGTTACCAAAAGTGGGGTACCGGCGTTCAAGATAATAGTCTCTTTCCTCTTCGGGAATATCATTTGCCGGACGCTTGTCACCCTTATTCTTCGGCACCCATATGCGTCCGTCGTTTCTGAGTGACTCAGACATGAGTGTCAGCTTGCTCTGGAACTCGTTCAGCTGCGGTATGCTGGTAGGGTGTATCTGTACGAAGCTCGGGTTGGCAAAAGCAGCCCCTTTCTTAAAAGCTTTCCAGGCTGCAGATGCGTTCGAGTTGACTGCCAGTGTTGAGAGGTAATAGATCGTACCGTACCCTCCGGAGGCCAGTACAACGGCATGGGCTGAGTGTCTCTCTATCTCTCCTGTGAGAAGGTTGCGGACAATAATTCCACGGGCCCTGCCGTCAATGACTACTATATCAAGCATATCCCTGCGCGGGTACATTGTCACCGTGCCGGCTTTAATCTGCCTGTTAAGGGATGAGTATGCACCCAGGAGGCACTGCTGACCGGTCTGCCCCTTTGCATAGAATGTGCGTGATACCTGCACGCCACCGAAAGAACGGGTGTCGAGGGTGCCGCCATACTCGCGGGCAAAGGGTACGCCGAGAGCAGAGTAATGGTCTATCACCTGGTTGCTTACCTCGGCGATACGGTATACATTGGCTTCACGTGCCCTGAAGTCGCCACCCTTGATCATGTCATAAAAGAGACGGTATACACTGTCGCCGTCATGCTTGTAGTTCTTGGCGGCATTGATGCCTCCCTGTGCAGCTACCGAGTGGGCACGACGCGGAGAATCCTGGTAACAGAATACCTTGACATTATAACCGAGCTCACCAAGAGCGGCTGCAGACCCGGCTCCTGAAAGCCCTGTGCCGATAATGATTATGTCAAGCTTCTTTTTGTTGGCCGGATTTACAAGTTTCGTTGTTGACTTGTACTTTGTCCACTTCTCTTCAAGTGGCCCTTCCGGGATCTTTGCGTTGAGCGTTATCATGGAATATTGTTTCTACAGGTTATTTGAAAAGCCATATTACAAGAGGAATTACCGCAAATCCGATCGGCACCACAATGGCATAAATCAGCGAAAGACCCTTGATCACCGGGGTCCAGAAGTCATTGTTGAGGCCCAGGGTCTGAAAAGCAGACTGAAGGGCATGAAAGAGGTGGAATCCAAGCAGGGCAAAACAGATCCAGTAGAGGATGACATATCCCGGGATATTGAAAAGCTGCCATGCCAGCGAGTAGAAGTTCTCAGGATCACCTTCGACAAGACCCAGCTTGATGAAATAAAAATTGAAGAAATGGATAATAAGGAAGATAAGCACAGCCCCACCGGTCCATATCATAAATCTTGAAAACGCTGAGGTCTCCGATTTGTTCCTGACGGCATAGCCAACCGGCCTTTTAAGCCAGTTGATGATCTGAAGCGTGATCCCGTAAATGACATGTACAAGGATGGCCAGCATAAGGACAATTTCCACCACTTTTACCAGGGGAAAAGTTGCCATGAAGTGAGCGGCATTGTTGAACGGTTCCGGGTCCTCTTTAAGAAGCATCAGATTGATGCCAAGGTGAACCGGCAGGAACAGGAGCAGAAACAATCCGGCAAGAGCCATAACAAACTTTTTTGATACGGCAGAAAAAAGTATCTTGTTCATCGGCCTGGAACTTTTGGTTTGAGGTGAGGATAAAAAAAGTGATTTATTCATGGTAAATTTAAAGAGTTTTTTGGCATTATCAAATGGTTTGAAAGGATGAATACAGATTACAGAGGCACTGTTGTCTCCTACATTTCTGACGGCACAGGCTATCCTGTTGTCCTCCTGCACGGATATCTCGAGGCAAAGGAGGCATGGGAAATGCTTTCAACGCTTTTATGCAAGAGTTACAGGGTCATTGCGATAGATCTTCCCGGCCACGGTGACTCAGGTATCATATCAGGAGTGCACACGATGGAGATGATGGCCGGGGCGGTGCATGCGGTCATTGAAAAGGAAGGGTGCGGGAAGGTAATCCTGGTTGGCCATTCGCTGGGAGGTTATGTCGCCCTGGCATTTGCTGAGCTTTACCCTGAGTTGCTGGCAGGGTATGTACTGTTTCATTCGCATCCCCATGCCGATTCCGCTGAGGCCGTTAACAAGCGCAACAGGGAGATAGCGATTGTGGAGGCCGGCCGGAAGAACCTGATGTATCCGTCGAACGTATCAATGATGTTTGCGGAAAAGAACCTGTCAAGGATGCCCGACGCCCTGGCACGGATGGAGACGATAGCCTCGCGCTGTCCGGATGAAGGGATAATATCCGTCCTCAGGGGGATGATGGCAAGACCCTCCAGGGCACATCTGGTTGAAGAGGGCAGAATACCGCTGTTGTGGATACTGGGAAGGCATGATCTCTATTTTACTCCGGAGAAAGCCCTCGGAGAAGTAAAGCTTCCTGGCAACTGCAGGGTGGTTATCATGGAAGATTCAGGTCATCTGGGCTTCATTGAGGAGCCTGAAAAGTCAGCGGAACTGATATCACAGTTTACTGAAGAAAATAGAAAAAGGGCTGATAACCACGGATGATAATCAGATAGCCTCAATGTATTCCAGGGCTTTGAGCAGCGTCTGGTCTATCTTTTCCCAAAGCGGGTAGAAGCCCTTGCTGTCAAGCATGTTGCGGGCAATGTATGCCTTTAGTTGAATGTAGAGAATATTCTCTGAGGTATCAATACCTTCCTTATCAGGCGGGATACCATTATCAGAAGCATATTTAATAAATTTTGCCATGAGGTCCTGGTCTGATAACCATTCATCGAGCGAAGAAAGGTCACGGAATTTTTTCATTGCCTCGCGGTTGTCTTCCGTATACTTCAATGCATACCTGAGAAGCAGGCCAGAATTTCTTACAGAGATGAAATAGTCTGAGATACCTGTTGTATCAAGAGGAATAAAGATATCTGGCATGATCCCGCCACCGCCGTAAACTGTTTTACCTCCGGGGGTGGTAAATCGCAGTGAATCAGGCAAATCTATTGAGTCAGCCTGCTCGAATTCTCCGTGTATATATCTTGCTCCAAGCTCTTCATAGTATTTTTCAACCCCTTCGTCGTAAGGCTTCTGTATCGATCTGCCTGTCGGGGTATAGTAGCGGGCGATGGTGAGTCGCATCCCTGACCCGTCACGGAACATAACGGGTTCCTGCACCAGTCCTTTGCCGAAAGAGCGGCGGCCCATGATAGTGCCGCGGTCATTATCCTGCACTGCTCCTGCCAGTATCTCGCTTGCTGAGGCGCTCCACTCATCGATGAGAATAACCAGTTCACCCTCCTCGAACTCACCGTGTGAGGTGGCTCTTACATCCTGTCTTGGTTTTGACTTACCCATGGTGAAGACAATGAGCTTACCTTCCGGGAGGAACTGGTCTGCTATCATCGTGGCAGCATCCATTACGCCGCCTGAGTTGCTTCTGAGGTCCAGTATCAGCTTCTTCATCCCCTGGCCCTTGAGCTCACGCAGCCCCTGCTGAAACTCCTCATGTGTATTAAGGGCGAAGTTGGATATTTTGATATATCCCACATCGTCTGACATCATGTATGAGACATCAACACTGAAGATGGGAATTTTATCGCGGACGATGGTGAATGGAATAAGTTCAGGTACCCCTTTCCTGGCAATCTTCAGGTCTACCCTGGTCCCTCGCGGCCCTTTGAGCATCCTTACAATGTTCTCGTCAGCGATTCCCTTACCTGCTATGAGTGAGTCACCGACATAAATGATCTTGTCTCCTGCCATGATCCCCGCCTTTTCCGATGGGCCACCCGGTATAGTGCTGATTATAAGGACAGTGTCGGTTATCGTGTTAAATGAGACTCCAATACCGTCAAAATTACCCTGCAGAGGCTCATTGGCCTCAGCGAGATCACGTGCGGGGATATAAACAGAATGGGGGTCTAGCTTGCGCAGCATCATCGGGATGGCTTCCTCAATGATTGCATTGCGGTCAATAGTGTCAACGTAATCTGACTCAATGATATCAAGTATGCGGCTCATCTTGTCGCCGGAGGCCGGGAAGGTGGTACTGAGTCCGGTGTCAGGGTGAGGCATGTAAAATCCGATAAGTATTCCCAGTGCAATGCCGGCGGAGATAATAAGCGGTAGATATGCTCTATTGTATTTCATTGTCCTTTTCTTCTAAATCTATATAAACCATCTCGATACCTGCTCTTTTAAGCAGGTCAATGCCTTCCAGGTTACGGTACTGATTGCTGTACACAACGCGCCTGATACCTGACTGTATGATCAGCTTCGAGCACTCCATGCATGGCGAATCAGTGATATACAGGGTGGAATTCTCACTTGAGTTATTTGACCTGGCTACCTTGGTGATGGCGTTTGCCTCTGCATGAAGAACATATGGTTTGGTCACATTGTTTTCATCCTCACAGACATTTTCAAACCCTGATGGGGTTCCGTTATAGCCGTCAGAGATTATCATCTTGTCCTTGACTATCAGCGCTCCCACCTGCCTTCTCTTACAGTAGGAGTTCTCTGCCCATATGGCAGCCATCCTCAGATATCGCCTGTCAAACTGTAGCTGTTTCGCACCGTATGGGTGGATGGCATCCTTCCTGTTCATCCCTCTTGTTTTGGATTGACAAACATAATTGATTTTATGCTAACTCAGACGTATATCTCGCCTTTAAGATAAAGCATTGCCCTGCCGGCGATCAAAGTGCGGTCTCCGGCGAGGGAGCATTCGAGATAACCTCCCCTGTCAGAGAGCTGTCTCGCTTTAAGGGTTTTTCTGCCGAGGCGTTCTGACCAGAAGGGGGTAAGTGTGGTATGAGCGGAACCTGTCACCGGGTCCTCATCAATGCCTGCCCCCGGCACAAAGAAGCGCGATACGAAATCGACATCACTGCCCGGGGCGGTGACAATAGTTCCCCGCCCCTCAGCGCGTGCAAGTTTTCTGAAGTCAGGAACAAGATTGATTATGTCGCTTTCACTCTCATACAAAAGAAGGTAATCGCTTCTCCCCCTGTAGCATTCAAGAGGTTCTCTGTCCATGCTTTCCCGTATGATCGCGGGTAACTCACATCGCACAGGAGTATCGGTGGGGAAGTCCAGCTCAAGCATACCTCCATTCTTCCTGACAATAAGGTCACCCATATGCTGTGAATGAAATGTCACATCAGTCACATCAGGCTGAAGGATATTCATCACCACGAAGGAGGATGCCAGGGTGGCGTGACCGCACAGGTCAACCTCGGTGACCGGTGTAAACCATCTTATGAGCCAGTCGTTCCCCTGTGGAATAATGAATGCCGTCTCCGCAAGGTTGTTCTCCAGGGCGATATTTTGCATAAGGTCGTCGGCAGGCCACTCGCTGAGGATGCAAACTGCAGCAGGATTGCCGCTGAAAGGGCCTGTGGTGAAGGCATCAACCTGATAGATAGGCACTGTTTTCATTTCAATGTTTTTGTATCGCGGACAAAGTTAGGAATGTTTGACTTGAAAAATTCTTCAGATACGGTCTAACTATTTTATATTCGTACTATGATTACTATTCCGGATACAAGCCGGGGAACTGCCATATTCAGACTTACCCCGGCACGATGCAACATATTTGTTGTCAGCAGGCAGGGCAGGGTGATACTCATTGATACCGGGATCCATGCTGACCGGGGCAGGGTGGAGAGTGC
>JALOMM010000216.1 GCA_025455535.1 Bacteroidales bacterium
GCCTTGCTTCCTTCGAATGGTCCGACGATGCCTGCAGCCTCCAGCTGGTCTATTATACGGCCGGCACGGTTATATCCCAGCTGCATGCGCCTCTGTATAAGTGACGTAGAGCCCTGCTGATGCTGTACTACCAGCCTGGCGGCCTCGTCGAACAGCGGATCGCGTTTCTTCAGGTCCACCTCCCTCGCGCCGTTATCGGCTTCCTCATCGCCATAATACTCTGGCAGCTGCATGGCTTCAGGGTAACCCTGCTGTGAACCGATATATTCTGTGACGTCTTCGATCTCAGGGGTGTCGATGAAGGCGCACTGCACCCTTACCGGTTCACCCCCCTGCGAGATGAGCATGTCGCCACGGCCTACGAGCCTGTCAGCACCCGTAGTGTCGAGTATGGTGCGGGAATCGACCCCTGAGAACACCCTGAAGGCAATACGTGAGGGGAAGTTTGCCTTTATGAAGCCTGTGATGATACTTACTGACGGTCTCTGTGTAGAGATGATAAGGTGAATACCCACCGCCCGTGACAGCTGGGCCAGCCTGCCTATGGGTGACTCAATCTCACGCCCGGCTGTCATTATGAGATCGGCAAACTCGTCAATTACAAGCACGATATATGGCATATAATCGTGTCCCTTTTCAGGATTGAGCCTGCGGGCGATGAACTTGTCATTGTACTCCCTGATGTTGCGCGTCTGCGACAGCTTGAGAAGGCCGAGCCTGTGGTCCATCAGTATGCAGAGCGAGTTAAGGGTGTTGATAACCTTTCTCGTGTCGGTGACTATGGCGTCATCCTCGCCGGGCAGCTTCGCAAGAAAATGTCTCTCAATCTTCATGTAGAGAGGCAGCTCAACCCTTTTAGGGTCGATAAGAACGAGCTTAAGCTCTGACGGGTGCTTCTTGTAAAGAAGCGAGGTGATGATTGCGTTAAGACCTACTGACTTGCCCTGTCCTGTCGCCCCGGCAACGAGCAGGTGAGGCATCTTTGTAAGGTCGATGATAAACGGATCATTGGTGATGGTGCGTCCCAGTGCCAGGGGGAGCTCATGTTTGGAGTCGATGAATGCCTGTGACGCCAGGAGGCTCTTCATAGAGACGGTCTCGGGCTTTTTGTTAGGCACCTCGATGCCCACCGTTCCCCTTCCCGGGATGGGGGCGATGATCCTGATGCCCAGCGCCGAGAGGCTCAGTGCTATGTCGTTGTCAAGAGTCTTGATACGGTGTATCTTCACCCCGCGGTCAGGCACCACTTCGTAGAGTGTGACGGTGGGGCCCACGGTGGCAGATATTTGCTTAATGGTGATCTTGTGGTCAGAGAGAGTCTTGAGTATTATCTCCTTGTTGCTGTTGACCTCGTCATTTGTTGTTGAGGAGGCATTTTTATAATCGCGCAGCAGAGCCACTGTCGGGAAACGGTAGCGCGGCAGCGAGAGCCTGGGATCAAAAGGGGGCAGGCCGGCAACAGGTTCATCCTCATCAGGATGTGAGTCTGAAGGCTTCTGTCCCTTGCCGATGACATTGACGATAGGTCTCTGTTCAGTCACAGGAGGCCTGTAAAAGTCATCCGTCTCCTCCTCTTCCTCCTCATCAGCCCTGAGCGGTTCTTCTTCATGCGACGGGAAGTTATCACCGGGGGCTACCTCAGTATCTTCTTCAATTATCTCCTCCTTTCGTCCGTTGGCGGCAAAAGCTGCTCCTGCCCTGGCCACCGCTGCAATCGGTCTTCTGATTGCCTGGGGGCTGACATGCAGGGCGAAGATCAGGTAGGCCACCGTAAGAACAAGCATCACTGCACCCGTTCCGACCTTCCCCATCAGACCGTTCAGCCAGCCTGCGATGAGATACCCGTATTCACCTCCCGGGCCGGCACCGAGGAACGATGACTGGCCTGCAAGATAACCCAGTATAACGGAAACAAGGACGGTTGCCAGGAGGAACCGGAGAACATTCTTCCAGAGCCTGAAGTATTTCACCCTGAGAAGGGCCAGGCTGAATGCTCCAATAATGAGGGGTATGAAGAATGAACCGAGACCGAAACCGTTGAAGATAAAATAGTGTCCTACCTTGAACCCGAATTTTCCTCCCCAGTTCTGGTAGATATATTCCGTTTCGGCAGACTGTAAGTTTATTGAATCCTGGTCTGCCTTGCCGGAGATAAGATAGGAGATGAATACGACAAGCATGTAAAGGGCGAAGACCAGCAGCAAAAGGCCTGAGATGAATCTGATATTCTCTCCTGATGAAGTCCCTGCTGCATTCTTCTGCTTTGATGACGTACTGCCGTTCTTTTTCTCCCTGACCATCTCAAAAACGAATTATTATGCCCTTCCGGGCAGCAACTATTTAAATGACTAGCAAATGTAAGAAAAATGGTTGAGCTGAAGATTGAAAAAAATCAAAAGGCTATCATTTTAAGAATGAGCGAATCAAGGTAACCGCCTGACACTTCCCGGTAGTTCTTTTTCTTCTCGAAGTTCTTGTCGGGTATCTCTCTTACAAAGACCTCATCAGCGATAAACTGAAGTTCTGCGTCGCCGATGATATAAAAGAAGTCCATCAGAACACCGTCAATCTCCCTGTAGGGTGTCATCCTGTTAGGATTCTCAACATTTATCTCATTGGTATACCATACATACCGCACTGTTTTTGATTGGGGCAACTGAACCTCGAGCTGGTAGCAGCTTAACCCGCATATCTCCGATTTCTTACCCGTCTCCCTGAAGGTTATCCCCTTCATTTCAGAGAAGCCCGGCTGTATGTCATCAGGGCATCCCCTGAAATAATACTTGAAAGAGAGCATGTTTAGGTACGTGTCATAAACACCCTCCTCTGGATTGATAATAGTTGTTATCCCGGTGTTGCCGAAAGGTGCGTGCAGCTCGGTGTGAAAAAGGTCGTTCCTGAATGAAATGGTAAGCTCCCTGGGCAGAAGATCCTTGGGCAGCGAAGAAGGATTCCTGATATACTTTATACTGTAGAATATCTCACCTTCACGCATATTCCTGTTACCCCTCTCCCTGCATGATGGGAGGAGAATAATTGATATCAGGAATGATGTAATAAAGAGGGAGCGGTTCTTCACTTAAAAAAATTTCTCCGTAAATGTAATAATAATGTGCTTTCGAAGTACATAAACCTCAGCGGCGGGGCAGATAAAAAAATATGATCTTTTCTTCCGTATCATTTGTTTTTGCATGGTTTTATTTGACATAAAATTTTAGCTTTGTCACCTTACTGAAGAAAGACAAATATGGATAAAAAGCTTGCTGTCATTGCTCTCGGGGGAAATGCCCTGCTCAGGGGAGATCAGCTTGGCACGATAGAGGAGCAGGAGCAGAACACAACCGATACGCTTGAAAACCTTGTTTTTCTTATCAAAGAAGGCTATGACCTTGTCATCACCCACGGTAACGGTCCTCAGGTTGGGAATATCCTTATGAGGAATGATGCCGGTGAACAGATGTACGGCATAGCCCAGTCGCTCCTTATCGTTGACCGTACTTCACGACCACGTAGACCGGGCAGCGCGGGGCTGCGGCGTTCGCGGCAGGGTTGGATGCTGTGGTGTTCGTC
>JALOMM010000217.1 GCA_025455535.1 Bacteroidales bacterium
TTCCCTCCGGTTCTGGTACAGTACGCTTGCAATAATGAGTATCAGTCCTGCCGGTGTGGTGTAGTATACCGGCTCGTCTATTATGAAATGGAGGAGGATGAGTGACAGGAACGGTGCAAAATATACCAGGTTGCTTATTTTGTCTGAAGTGGGGGAGAGCTGCAGCGCCCTGAGCCACAGCCAGAATGTGATCCCCATCTCAAAGATGCCGCAGTAAACCGCCGCCGCGGCACCTTTAATGCTTACCCCGGTGCTGAAGGAGCCGTTGATGAGCATTAAGACAATAAGATAAACCGACCCGAAGGCGAAGTTTGTAAAGAGCTTCACCGCCTCGTCACGCCTGTCGCGCATGTTAAGTATGAAATAGAGAGCCCACAGCACTCCGCTGAAGAGTGCCAGCATCACCCCCAGCGTGTCTGACCGGCCGGGATGAAAGGGACTCCCCTGGGAAGAGATGATATAGACCCCTGCCAGGCTCATGAAGAGTGCTACAAAGCTCCTGGCAGGTATTCGCTGCCCGAGAAGGGGGATGGATAAAAACACCAGTATGATCGGCCATATCATATTTACCGGTTGTGCCACCTGGCCCGGCAGCCGGCTGTAGGCGGTGAGCAGTATAAGGTAATACCCCACAGGGTTTATCAGCCCGAGCAGTGCAGACCACATGACCTCCTTCACGGTCATCTCAGTGAGCAGCCTCAGTTTGCCGGTGAGGACGATAATCATGAACAGCACCACGAGTGACACCAGGGTGGCAATGCCAAGCATGGTGACGATGGTCAGTTCGGATAGCGCTATCTTAAATGCTGTGGCAATGGTACCCCACAGAGTGACAGAGAATGCCGCATAAAGATATGCCCGGGATCTGTCACTCATTGTTTCAGCTGATCAGCTCAAATCCCGTGTATGGAATTAATGCTTCAGGAATCCTTATCCCTTCAGGGGTCTGGTTGTTCTCGAGGAGTGAGGCAACGATGCGGGGCAGGGCCAGTGCGCTGCCGTTAAGTGTGTGACAGAGGGTAGTCTGTTTTGCCCCTTTTTCCCTGAAGCGGCACTTCAGCCTGTTGGCCTGGAACGATTCGAAGTTTGATGTGGAGCTCACCTCCAGCCAGCGCTGCTGGGCTGCTGAATACACCTCGAAGTCGTAAGTCATTGCCGATGTGAATGACATATCTCCTCCGCAGAGTCTTACAATCCTGTATGGCAGATCAAGCTTCTTCAGCAGGCTCTCCACATGGTTGACCATCTCTTCGAGCGAGTCATACGACCTCTCAGGGTGGGCTATCTGTACGATCTCGACCTTGTCAAACTGGTGCAGCCTGTTCAGTCCCCTGACATGTGCGCCCCATGACCCTGCCTCACGGCGGAAGCAGGGGGTGTAGCCCATGTTGCGTATCGGCAGGTCAGCTGCCTCAAGAATCACGTCGCGGTAAATATTTGTAATGGGTACCTCAGCCGTGGGTATCATATAGAGATTGTCAATGCCAACATGATACATCTGCCCCTCCTTGTCAGGGAGCTGTCCGGTGCCGAAGCCCGAGTCTTCATTGACCACTATCGGAGGTTCTATCTCCCTGTATCCACCCTTCTCACCCTCGTCGAGGAAGAAGTTTATCAGTGCCCTCTGCAGCTTTGCCCCCTTGCCCTTGTAGACGGGGAACCCTGCTCCGGTGATCTTGATCCCCAGTTCAAAGTCAATGATGTCATATTTCTTTATCAGGTCCCAGTGTGGCACGGCACCGGGGTACAGCTCAGGTATGCGTCCTCCGCCCCTGACCACCACATTGTCTTCGGCGCTCTTGCCTGGGGCTACCCTGGGATGGGGGATGTTAGGGAGCCTGATGATTTCATTCTGCATCTCCCCGCTGGCAGCATCGAAGGCATCAGAAAGCTGTTTCTGACGCTCCTTGAGCTTGCCGATCCCTTTCTTGGCATCCTCAGCCTCCTCTTTCCTGCCATCCTTCATCATTGAGCCTATCTCCCTTGAGAGGTTGTTCAGCTCAGCCTGAATGGCATCGCCCTCAGACTGCAGTTCGCGCCGGCGACGGTCGAGATCAAGCACATGTGCCACTATCTGAGTGGCATCGAAGTTTTTTATCTTCAGCCTCTCTATGACTGCAGCGGGGTGTTCGCGAAGGAAGTTAATGGTAAGCATCGTGGATCATTTAAAGCCGTTTAAGGCAGTGCAAAATTAAAGCAAAAACTCCTGAAAAGATGCGCCGCAGCGGATATTTTCAGGAGTCATTTTCTTAAGTGAGCTTAACTTATACGGCAACTGGTTTTACCGAGACGTATGATTTGTCATCACTTTTCTTTCTGAACTCCACGGTACCGTCTATAAGTGCAAAGAGAGTGTGGTCCTTGCCTATGCCGACGTTATCTCCGGGGTTATGCTTTGTACCGCGCTGGCGGACGATGATGCTGCCAGCCTTAACGGCCTGGCCTCCGAAGAGCTTGACGCCAAGTCGTTTGCTTTCCGACTCGCGGCCGTTACGTGAACTGCCGACTCCTTTCTTGTGTGCCATATCCTTATCTGTTAATGTTTACTGTTATTCTTTTGCCGGTTTCTTAGCGCTCTTTGCAGCAGGCGCCTTCTTCTCTGCGGGTTTCTTTTCGCTCTTCTCCTTAGCAGCTGTAGCCTTTTTTACAGGAGCTTTCTTGGTTTCAGCCTTTTCTTCAGCTTTGACCTCAGCCTTTACTTCTGTCTCAGCCTTAGCCTTAGCCTTTGCCGGGGACTTCTTCTTCGCTTCGCCTCTGGCGCCGATGGAGAGGATCTCTACCTGTGTGAGGTCCTGACGGTGTCCTGATCTCTTCTGGTAACCTTTTCTCCTCTTCTTCTTGAAGATTATCACTTTATCGCCTCTGGGGTGTGAAAGCACCTTGCCTTCAACAACGGTGTTCTCAATGACAGGTTCGCCAATGGTTATGGCTCCGTCATTATCGATCAGGAGAACTTTTTCAAACTCTACATTCTCGCCTTCGGCTGCTTCCATACGGTGAACGAAGATCTTCTTTCCTTCTTCTACCTTAAACTGCTGTCCGGCAATTTCAACGATTGCGTACATTTTCAATCACTCTGTTCGTTACTCCGTGAGGCGGTCCTGCTCATCCGTGCATGACACTTCTGCCTGCCCCTGCGGATCTTTGTTTTTCGGACTGCAAAGATATAAAAATTAACTTATTTGCAAATCAACATGATGATTTTATCGCTAATAAAGTGTGGATAAAAATTTTCATGGCAGGGAAGCGGGAGATTCATATTGTTTATATTTGTCATATCAGCCTGCCGGGCTGAAAGCTGAGAAACTATGCAGAACAGGCTAATTCGTCTTAAGGTAATAGGTATTTCATACAGCCAGACGCAGTCAGGGGCCTACGCCCTGATCCTGGCAGAAGAGAAGGGTGAGCGCAGGCTGCCAATAATAATCGGGGGCTTTGAGGCGCAGGCAATAGTGATCAAGCTTGAGAACCTGGAGCCGCCGAGGCCGCTAACGCATGATCTGTTCAAGAGCTTTGCCGAGGCATGCGGTGTCACG
>JALOMM010000028.1 GCA_025455535.1 Bacteroidales bacterium
GCCGCGATGCCTGCCGGCAAGAAGCTCAACAGGCGTACTGAGATTACGATACTGTCAGTTGGTATCAACAAATAAAGGGGAATTCTCATCCCCCTTATCCGACTTTTATCAGACATGTGCAGTACTCCGGAATTGTCAGATCGCTATCTTCTTTTCCGTGGAAGTACCCGTTAAAATCTTCAACCCGGAACTCTCCCGTACAGGCAGAGAAATGTACACAGAAGTGCCTCCCGCATCGTTGGGCTCAACCCTGACAGAGCCATCGAGCGCAAGAATAAGATTTCTGGCCAGGATTAAATTCATAGCGGAATAGGTATCCTGACTGTCGGAATAATGGATTTCAGGATTATCGGAAAGCAGCAGCTGGCTGCTTCTGGAGAAACCCTGGCCAGAATCTTTTACATAAAAGGTAATTCTCTCATCTCGGTATAAGCACCCAAACTTGATAAACCCTGAAAAAGTACTGTCAAGTGCATTCCTGAAGAGATTGTTTATGATCCTCTCAATCCTTGCCGTATTCATCCTTATCATAAGTTTGTCAGGCAGATCATCCTCCTGGATGAGAACGATATTGTCCTTGCCCTTTTTCCTCATTAAAACCCTGAATTGTGAGGCGAGTGACTCGAACATTTTCACGGCATCACTTTCCCTGAGGTCCTCCCTGACGGACCCTGTTTCAAGTGCTGCTGTATCGAAGAAATTCTCAAAAAGACCAATAAGCTGTTCACATGATGCTATTATCTGCTCTGAAAACTCACGGCGGTCATCGTCATTGAACCTTGCATTGTTCATAAGATATGAGAATGCGACAATGGAGTTCATCTGTGTCCGTACCTCGTGAGATACGCCTGCTAATATCTGAGGCTTGTTAAACATCTGGTTAAATTTATTCTGTCCCGACCCGTTCGTCAGACTTATATCCTTGTTGGCATTACGCAGTATTTCAAACATATGACGTTGGGTGAGGAATAGTTATTTCAGCCTCCTGGAAAGCCTGGCAGCCTCTTTGCTGTACCGGCTCCTCGATGCTGAAATGGCATCGAACTGTCTCACCGCTCTTTCCATGTCTTCTGTCATCATATAACACAGGCCGAGATACCATGCAGCGTCTTCAAGATAGAGGTTGTCATTGTGCTCGAGCACCCTGGTGAATGAACCGGTAGCCGATGGGTAGTTTTTCACCTCCATGTTTGCCATGCCATGCATGAATACCGTTTCTATGCTGCCCTGTTCTGTGCTTATCAGCTGCTCCAGGTATCCTATGGCTGTTTCATAATCTTTTGCTGAGTATGATGCTATTGCATTCTCCATCAGCGAATTGCCAACTTCCACTACAGAACGGACAGCCCCCGGAGATTCATAGCGCGCGTAATATTTATCATAGAGCTGGTCCGGAGTGCCTGCTCTCAGCGCCAGGTAAAGCGCCGCAGTGATAACAGCAAGAAGCGCTACGGCTGCAGCGTATTTTGCTGATCTTACCATTGTGTTTCTGAGGGTGCCTCCGGAGCGTTTCTTCATCTCGATAGCTGAGAGCCTGGCTCTCAGGTCAAGGATGCTCCTGTCTTCCAGTATCTCATTGGTGCGGCGTCTCAGCGCCACCTCCCTGGCAAGGCCCGGATCCCTGTTTATTTCACCCTGTAACCATGCCTCCTCGGCTTTTCCTGCTGATCCGCTCAGGTAGTTCTCAATGGTGTGATTGACGTTAATCGTGTTCATGATCTGTAATATTATTTCACACTTAATTCATAATAAACTGTCATACAGTTTTTTATAACCTAATGTCGTTTTCAGGGGCCCTGCCTGCACCATACAGTGCACGCTCTCCGGTTTCAGGACCATAATGCTTTCGCACAGCCCCGCAAAAACTATATGTTGTTGTGCCGCTGCTGCGGCCTTTATCCCTATTTAGAATTCAATAATGATAGGAGGCCTGGTTGGACCATCCTGCAATATAATTGCTGCTCCGTTGCCGCCGCGTACATTAATCATCTCCTCGTTTGAAAGTACAAACTCATTGAAGTTCTCAAGTTTCAGGGTTTTCATCTCTTTAATTATTTGTATTATTAATTCAGGGTTTAATTTCACTTTATACCGTACATGTCATAACATTGCAGTTTGTGACACAAAAAAATCAACTATTTTTTAAAAAAAACTTAAGTGACATAAATTCAATATAATACAGCGGTACAAAATTGACTGTACAGGGTACGTAATAGTTTTATATTTTTGTGCCGGAAAGAAAGACCCGACAGGATGAGCTTAATCCGCCATATCAAGGTACCCGTAATGTTTGCATTGATGATTATCGGGGCATATGCCGGGTCATACACTTCAGCATCACCTGCTGCAGAGGCAGGAGTATCATTACAGGATGCGAATGACACTCTCCTCTTCCGCCTCACGGAAGAACTTCAGGCCGCCCTCACTCATGGATACAGTGAAGAGCAGGCAGCAACGCTGACAGAAAAGATAGAATTCATACTTGCTTCCGGCAGTTCCCGCGATACCATTCTTATGTCTGATGCCTATTATCTGACAGGATATTATTACCTCCTCGGCAACAGGAACAGTCTCGCTGTTGAAAGACTTGCCTCATCAGTGCTATACAGGGAATCAGGTGGTGTCACGGATCGCAGATATGCTACGGGACTCAGTAATATGGCCGCAGCTCTTTTTAAGGCAGGAGATTATGAACGTGCTTACAGCACCGGCCTTAAAGCTCTGTCAGCAAGGCGATTGACAGTAGAGAATGATTCCTCTTCACTTGCAAACAACTACCTGAACCTGGCGAGTATCTGCCTTGAGATGAATGACTCTGACCTCGCCATCAAAATGGCCGAGAGGGGGCTTGAAATCGCAGCTCTTTACCCTGATGGTGTTCAGAAACCGGTAATAGCGGACCTCTATCAGGTGATCGGACTGAGTCTCTACCGCAATTCTGAATATACAAAATCACTTGTTTATTGCCGGGAGGCCCTTAAGCTTTATGACATGTACGGGGCTTCTGACAGCGAGTCGAAGCTACTGATTCTTAATACCATATCACAGCTCTACCGCGACCTTGATCAACCGGAGGAGGCTGAGATATACTTTAAGAGAGGACTCGCCTTCAAAGGCAGAAAGGAAAACCAGGACGAATATCTGATATACATTAACTATGCAGGCTTTCTGGCTGAAAACGGGAGACCTGCTGAGGGCGAGGCAATACTTGAAAAGGGTATTTCATACGTCAGTGAGACCTTTGGCTCTGACAGCCGTGAATACAGCATGATGCTGGCATCGGCAGCAGCCTTCGTGCACAAGACTACCGGCGATACTCCGCGGGCGCTGGCAATGTACAGGGAATGCTTTTCATACACTGAGAAGTTCCCCTGGGACATTTCACTTAAGAAATACATTCTTACCGGATACGCCGGCACCCTGTTCGATGACCGCCAGTACCTGAAGGTAATCGAAACGGTTGACGAGATAATCAAAACATCCGGAAACGAACCTGACAGGGCTGGTCAGGTAAACAGGAATATCATTTCCTTCACCGAGTCAGACATTAACATAAGAGTATTGAAATACAGGGCACTTGATGCGCTGGCCGGGGAAACGGGGAATGCTGATTACCTTAGAATGGCCGTTGAGACCGGACAACAGATTGTCATGCTCTATGACCGGCAGAGGCTTGAGATGAGCGAGGAGGAGAGCAGAAACAATCTCAGTGCCCTCTCCAGGGATTTCTACACCGGAATCATTGACAACTTCGTTCAGCTTCACAAGCTTGACAACAGCCAGGAATCGCTCAGAGGTGCGTTCGAATACTCGGAGAGGAGCAAGGTGGCCGGATTCCTTGCCTCTATGAGAGAACTGAATGCTGCCCGGCTGTCACTGCCTGAAGAGCTGGTTAATCTTGACAATGAAATAAGAGGGGAGATAGGCTTCTATAAAGAGCTCATTGCCAATGAGACGGCAAAAGCAAAGCCTGATTCCCAAAGGATATCAACATGGGAGAGCATGACTTTCAGCCTGCTGAGATCACGTGATTCCCTCGTGAAGGTGTTTGAGGCCAGCTACCCGGCATATTACAGCCTGAAATTCAAGAGTGAGGTCACCCCGCTGCCGGACGTAATTCCGGTTATAGGGAAGAATGCCAATCTCCTGAGCTATGTTCTTTTGGAGGGCAAGCTCTTTATTTTCGTGGTGAACAGGCGGGAAACAGTTATTATTGAGCAGGATATCGATTCCTCGTTTTATGATTCCCTTGGCCGGTTCAGGAAGATGCTTTCGGTCATGCCAGGGACAAGCAGCGTGCGCAAACCATTCAATGACTACATGGACCTGGCTCACGAACTCTACACTGTCCTGCTGAAGCCGGCTGAGCCATATCTGCGGGGCGACAAGATCGTTATCTCACCTGACAATATTCTGTCATACCTTCCTTTTGAGACCCTCGTCACAGAAGAATACCGCAGTTCCGATCTACTCTACCGTGACGCTCCCTTTGCTTTGAAGAGTTACAGGTTCTCGTATATATACAGCGTCACCCTCTCATCAGAAACACCCCGGCGAAGCAGGAGTCTCACCAATGAGCTCATTGCGTTTGCACCAAACTACTCAGGGATGGAGATATCCGATTCACTTCTGACTAGCTTTCCGGGGCTGAGGGGTGAGATCAGCAACCTTCCATTTGCCATCATAGAAGCGGAAGATGCAGTAAAACAATGCGGGGGAACAGCCTTTACACTTGAGAATGCCACTGAGGGAGCCTTTAAAAGTGAGGCAGGGAGATACGATATCATCCATCTGGCGATGCATACCATCGTCAATGATCTCCATCCTGCCTTTTCAAGGATGATCTTTGCTTCCGGTGAAGAGGGTACGGAAGACGGCTTTCTCAACACCTACGAAGTTTATAACGTTCCGCTGAATGCCATGATGGTCGTGCTCAGTTCATGCAACACGGGGACTGGCATGTTCGTTACCGGCGAAGGGCTTCTGAGCCTCGCCAGGGGCTTCCTTTTTGCAGGGAGCAGGTCAGTGGTAATGTCAATGTGGGAGGTGGAGGATGTCTCAGCCTCTGCAGTGATAAAATCGTTCTACAGGAATATGAGAAGCGGAATGACAAAGAGCGCCGCCCTGCGCAGTGCCCGCCTCTCTTTCCTGCGTACGGCCGACCAGACCCGCTCGCATCCTTATTACTGGTCAACTTTGGTTATTTACGGCGATGATACCCCGCTGTATTTCGACAGGATAAAACTTTATCTGGCCGTCCTCCTTCTTCTTGTGGCAGCGGCTTTACTGACAGCCGTTGTTTACAGGGGACCGAGATCCTGATATTCCGGATCTGTCTTGATGATTTCCATCAGTGCCTCCTTGCAGAGGTACTTCTTCCGCCTTGCGTATGACTCATTCTTCAGGCCCATCTTCCTTGCTATTTCCTCATAGCTGTACCCTTCGCTGTACAGATTCAGCACCATCTGGCAATCCTCCTTCAGCAGGGCAAATGACCTGGAGACTATCCGCTCGAGTGTTGCATTCGTTATCTCTTCCTGCCCGTCACTATCTGCAACGTCGCCATCAAATGAAGTGTGACGCGCTTTATAGCGGAGCTGAGTGTTCCATACATTCCTTGCTATGCCGAAGAAATAGCCCTTCAGGTCAGAGGTAAGCCTGAAGCCCTCACCCGTTACCTGTTTATAGAGTATGACAACCGTCTCCTGAAGTACATCATATATGTCGTCGTCTGATCCGCTGTTCTTCTTCAGATGGTCACGGATTACCTCATAATATGAGTCATAGAGGTAAGAGAGTATCTTGCTGTCCTGCCTCCTGATACCATCAATGATGTCACTGTCCGAGTACTTTTTAAATAAACCCAAGCAAGAGGTATTATTGGCAAATATAGCATTTCCCCAACCGATAACGCTCTCATGCTTCTGTAACACATTTGTGGAGGTCACCCCGGAGAGGTCAGCAAATAATGGATATATTTACATCATTGAAAAAACATCGCCCCTTCAGCTATGACATATCCGTTTGTCAGACAATACGATGCGATGGACTGCGGTCCGGCCTGCATAAGCATGATTGCATTAAGCCACGGAAAGCGTATTTCTCTCGAGACGATACGGAAAAAAGCATATATCACCCGTGAGGGGGTATCTTTCCTTGGGCTGAAATCTGCAGCTGAGAGCATCGGATTCAGCGTGAAAGGGGTAAGGGTACCATTCAGTGTCCTTGAGGAGCAAGCACCCCTTCCCTGTATCGTTCACTGGCAGCAGAACCATTTTGTCGTTGTGAACAGGATCTCACGTGACAGGGTTTGGGTCAGCGACCCTGCCCTCGGGCGTCTGCGGATGAGCAAGGGTGAGTTCATCAAGGGATGGTCAGCAGGAAAGGGCGATAATGAGCCTGAGGGGTTGGCACTCTTTCTTGAACCAGGACCTTCATTCAGCCAGATCGCTGACGATCCCCCGCCAAAGACCGGCTTTTCATTCCTTTTGCCGTACCTGAAGCCATACCGCAGGCAGATAACCCTGCTCCTTGCAGGACTTGTTGCGGGAAGCCTGATACAGCTCATCTTTCCCTTTCTCACACAGGCCATAATTGACAGGGGTATAAAGAATAACGATATCAGGCTGATATGGCTCATCCTTGCCGGACAGCTGGCCCTGGTAGCAGGGAGAATGGCTGTGGAGTTCACCCGCGGATGGCTGCTGCTGCACCTGGGGACAAAGCTAAATATATCTATCGTATCAGATTTCCTTGCAAGGCTGATGAGCCTGCCGATCGCCTATTTCGACAGCAAACTGAACGGTGACATACTGCAGAGGATAGAAGACAACAGCCGGATAGAAAGTTATCTGACCTCCTCGAGCCTTTCAATACTCTTCTCATTCTTCAATTTCATGGTCTTTGGAATTGTCCTGGCGTTTTACAGCATCCCCGTGCTGCTGGTCTTTCTTGCGGGAACCATTCTGTACCTCCTGTATGTTGCCGTCTATATGCCCTCGAGGGAAAGGCTTGACAATATGCGCTTCAGGCAGATGGCTGAGACGGGGAACAAGATGATCAACATAGTTAACGGCATGCAGGAGATCAAGCTCGCCGGGAATGAGGTCAGAAACAGAAGAGAATGGGAGGCGCTGCAGGAGGAGATGCACAAGACAAGGGTGAAGGGGCTGAAGATTTTCCAGTTTCAGACTGCCGGGGGAACGCTCATCCACGAGTCTGCCAGCATTATAATTACTGTCATATCAGCCACTTCTGTCATCAATGGCACTATGACGCTGGGTATGATGCTTGCAGTACAGTTTATAACAGGTCAGCTCAACGGCCCTGTGTCACAGATTATAAGCTTCATGCGATCGACACAGGATGCCAGGATAAGCCTGGAAAGGCTTGCGGAGGTTCATTCCATGGATCCCGAAGAGCCGGCAGACAGAAAGAAAGAATGGCTGGCACCGGGTGAGATGAGAATAGCTGTGAGTGATCTCTCGTTCAGATACGAAGGGCCCGGCTCGCCATGGGTCATTAATGATCTCAACCTCGTCATTCCGCCCGGAAAGATAACAGCTGTGGTTGGTGAGAGCGGCTCGGGGAAGACCACTTTCCTGAAGCTGCTGATGGGGTTTTACACTCCTGAAAAGGGAAGGATAACCATCAATGACACCCCCCTGGGAGATATAAGCGTGACATCACTCAGGCACGCAACAGGTGTTGTGATGCAGGATGGATATATTTTCCCCGACACCATACTTGCCAACATTGCTCCGGGTCATGACTCTCCCGACATGCATCGGGTCACGAATGCCCTCAGGGTGGCAAACCTTCAGTCGCTGCTCGATAACCTGCCGGCGGGGCTCAATACCCGAGTGGGGCAGGGTGGTCACGGTCTCAGCCAGGGACAGAAACAGAGAATTCTTATCGCCAGGGTAATATACAAAGAACCGTCACTGCTTCTGCTTGATGAGGCAACAGGTGCACTCGACGCCTCCAATGAAAGGCTGATAGTCGGTAACCTTTCAGGCTTCTATGCGGGCCGTACGGTCATCATCGTGGCACATCGGCTCAGTACAGTGAGATACGCCGACCTGATTGTGGTCCTCGAAAAGGGAAACATAGCTGAGGCAGGTAATCACGAGGAGCTGATACGCAGGAAAGGAGCCTACTACAGGCTTGTTAAAGATCAGCTTGAGCTGGGAGCATAGCCATCAGGCCCTATTTTTTCGAGTATGGCTCGTAATCGTCAGGCTGCCCGCGCAGCTGTTCCCCTCTGCCGGAAGCCATGCCTCCTTTGGGGTCAGTACCCTTCTTCTTCTTCATGTAATTCATATAGAGCCTTATTCCAAGGGCCAGAGCCACAAAGGCAAAAATTAAAATGTCTTTCGTTTCCATGGTTTAGTTGACTGAAACAGAAGCTTCAAAGTTATATTATTTGACCGTTCGCGCACATGCCTGTTTTATTTAAATGACGTAATGGTTTGAGTTTTACCAATAATCCATTATTTTCGTGGTTTGAAAAATGGGGAGCATTGCGGTGCCCGCCGTTGCATAATGCACTGATCTAAAAGGATTAAAGATGACTACCAAAGATCCGGTAAACTCTGTTCATGATGAACAATTCGATGCTGAAGACAAAGCATCTGAAGTTAATGGAGAAGAATCCGTTGAAATTGCACCACTGGAAGCAGTTGCTGAAACAGCACTGGCTGAAGAGCAAGCTGATGATGAGATTATAGCTGAAGAGCTCCCTGAAGAGGAGGCTCCATTGGCTGAGTCACCCGTGGATAAGATTGAAGAATCTGTTCCCGGGGAGGAGGTGGCAGAGGCTGAAGCACATGACGAAACGACTGATGAGTCTGTCCCTGAAGAGGAGGCTGTCAATTATGATGAAATAACCCTCCCGCCGGTTGATTACACCGGCTTCTCAAGGAAAGAACTGTTGGAGACACTTAAATTGATTGTCGATAACAGGCCCCCTTCGGAAATAACAGATGACGTCAGCAGGATTAAAGAGGTCTTCTACAAGAAGACCAAGGCTGAATTCAACGAGAAGAGGCTCAATTTTGCCAAGGAGGGGGGAAACATAGAGGAGTTCAGACCTGAGCCTGACGAGCTCGAGAACCAGATCAAGGTGATCCTTGAAAACTACCGTAACCGGAAGAGCGATTACAACAAGGTACAGGAAAGCGAAAAGCAGGAAAACCTCCGTAAGAAGCACGAGATCATTGAGAAGATCAAGGACCTGGTGAACCGCGAGGAGGCCATTAACAAAACATTCCAGGAATTCAGAAACCTGCAGAATGAGTGGCATTCAACCGGGATAGTGCCACAGGGAGCCCTGAAAGACCTGTGGGAGAGTTACCACCACAGCGTTGAGGTCTTTTATGATTATATCAAGATAAACCGCGAGCTCAGGGATCTCGACCTGAAAAAGAACCTTGAACTTAAGATCGTCCTCTGCGAAAAGGCTGAAGAGCTGCTGATGGAGCATAATGCCGTCAATGCCTTCAAGCTTCTGCAGGATTATCATAATCAGTGGCGTGAGATAGGTCCTGTGCCCCACGAGAGTAAGAACGACATCTGGGAGCGTTTCCGCGAGGCTACTGCAAAGGTGAACAAGAGGCATCATGAGTTTTTCGAGAAACAGAAGGATGAGCAGAAAGGGAATCTGGATGCCAAGATTGCCCTCTGTGAGAAGGTTGAGGAGATTGCCGCCGGAGAGATACTGACCTTCTCCGACTTCAGGGAGAAGTCGGATGCCATTCTTGAATGTCAGAAGCTGTGGAGAACACTGGGGTTTGCACCCAAAAAACATAACAACAAGATATATCTGCGGTTCAGGGCAGCGTGTGATAAATTCTTTGAGAAGAAACGCTCTTTCTTTGCCGAAAACAAGGAGGTACAGGTACGGAACCTTCAGCTGAAGACCGAGTTGTGCATGAAGGCTGAAGCACTTCAGGAGAGCACAGACTGGAAAGATACTTCAGAGATGCTCATCAGGCTTCAGAAAGAGTGGAAGGAGATAGGACCCGTGCCTAAGAAATACTCGGAAAAGATTTGGAAACGGTTCCGCAAAGCGTGCGACACATTCTTTTCACATAAATCGGAGTATTTTGCCGGAAGGGATACCTCATACGAAGATAACCTGAATACCAAGCTGGCACTGATAGAAGAACTGGAAGGCTTTGATCCGGGTGAGGACCTCAAGGCAGGCTTCGAGCGACTGAAGGATATTCAGAAAAGATGGACTGAAACAGGCTACGTCCCGATAAATAAAAAGGATGAGATAGCGCGCAGGTACAAGGATGCACTCAACAAACAGTTTGACAGGCTCAAGCTTGACGACGAGGATAAGAATATTCTCAGATACCGCAGCAAGGTTGATAATGCAATGTCAAATCCGCGGGCAGCACGGAAGGTGAGAAACGAGCGTGAGAAGTTTTTCAGCAAGATCAAACAGCTTGAAAGTGACATAGTTCTATGGGAGAACAATATCGGGTTCTTTGCAAAATCAAAAAATGCCGACACAATGATCAAAGAGGTGGAGGAGAAAATTGCTGACGCAAAGAAAAATATTAAGATTCTGGAAGAGAAGGTGAAGCTGATTGACAGTTCTATGTATGAAGAATAGAACAGACGCCATTATAACTTTTTAATAACAGAGTGACAGAAGTTAAGTACATTTTCGTGACCGGCGGAGTAACATCATCGCTGGGAAAAGGAATCATTTCATCCTCTCTTGCCAAACTACTTCAGGCACGGGGCTATTCTGTAACAATCCAGAAGCTTG
>JALOMM010000218.1 GCA_025455535.1 Bacteroidales bacterium
CCTTTTTCAAGTATATCTTCATCGCCCTCTTCATAGAACCATTTAACAATAAGTTTCTTTTGCTTTTCCGACAGCAGGGAAAGCTTCTTTAAAATCAAAATGAGCTGTTTTGCAGAAGCCGAGTTAAAATACTCCAGACCGAATTCAACAGTAGTGACTTCGGCCGGTGATTTGAGATACTTGTCTATCCAGATATTAACCTCTTCAAAAAAACCTTTGGAATCCTCTGAAATAGAACGGCCCCAGAATTTTATGACCCCTTCGGGTCCAAGGTAAACCTCCGGTGTCATCCTTGTTGATTCAATCTTCTTCCCCTCCATTAAAAAGAAATTTTGGTAAAACTAACTTTTTTTGCGTGATGTTTCATTACCTGGAGCCGGGTCCTGAAAGTTTCATGAACCGCTCCGGTTTGAATCAACAGCCATCCTTGCCATTGGTGTTACGCTGTGGTCTGAAAAATCAGACCTGAGGTACTTATAATAGCCTGTAATGCCTATCATTGCCGCATTGTCTGTTGTATACCTGAACTCAGGAAGGAACAGGTTCCATCTCCTCCTTTCCGCCTCCCTCACCGCTGCATTTCTCAGCCCCGAGTTGGCAGAGACGCCTCCGGCTATTCCTATCTCGGAAATACCTGTCTCTTTTGATGCCCTGACAAGCTTAGCGATAAGTATCTCAACTATGGTATGCTGCAATGACGCAGCCAGGTCATTGATATTTTTTTCAATGAATTCTTCGTCTTCCTTTAACCTGTCACGCAGAAAATACAGGAAGCTTGTCTTCAGTCCTGAGAAGCTGAAGTTCAGTCCCTGTATCCTCGGTTTCGCAAAGAGAAAGGCATGAGGGTTTCCCTCCCTGGCAAGCTTGTCTATCACCGGACCTCCGGGATATGGCAGACCCATCACCTTGGCGCACTTGTCGAAGGCCTCTCCTGCTGCATCATCTATGGTGTTGCCAAGGAGCTCCATGGAACAGTGGTCATGCATAAGTATCATCTGGGTGTGGCCGCCGGAGACAAGCAGACAGAGAAAAGGGAAGGCCGGAATGCGGTTATCGCGTCCGTGCTCCATGGCAAAGTGTGCCAGCACGTGTGCCTGCAGATGGTTGACCTCGATTATCGGTATGTTGCGCGACAGGGCGAACCCCTTCGCGAATGAAGTGCCCACAAGCAGTGACCCGAGCAGCCCGGGTCCGCGGGTGAAAGCCACAGCACTGATATCTTCCGGAACCTTTCCTGCCCTGGAGAGCGCCTGGTCAACAACGGGGATAATGTTAGCCTGATGAGCCCTTGATGCAAGCTCCGGAACAACACCGCCAAAAGCCTTATGCACTTCCTGATTGGCAATCAGGTTTGAGAGAACATAGCCGTCCTCTATGACAGCAGCAGAGGTGTCGTCACAGGATGATTCTATCGCAAGTATGGTAATGGCTGAGGTCACCTTCAATTCGTTGTTTTTTTATTAACTTCGCCTGCAGCAGGATTGCAGATTTGAATGGCCAAAATTATTAAAAAAATTCTCAGATACATTATCGTTCTGATTGCGTTGTTATTTATAATTGCATCGCTCTCATTCATTCTTTTCCGTGCACCCAAGTTTCAGACATATGCAGTATCATGGCTGACCGATAACGTTTCTCAGAAACTCGGGACCAATATCTCCGTTGGAAAAGTGTCATACACTTTCTTCAGAAAAATTGTTCTCTACGACGTCCTGATTGAAGACCTGAACCGCGACACACTCCTCCATGCGCGCCATGTCTCCCTGAGAATAAAGGAGTTCAGTCCATCAGACAGAACCTTCATTTTCGGGCGTGTAGAGATTTATGAGCCTGACTTCAGGATGGCTGCCGACTCAGCAGGCATTATGAACCTTTCATGGTATATAAGCAAGCTGAAGAGTGACGGAGAAAGGGATACAACAAAGTCCCTGAATATCAACTTCACGGAGATTGAGATGTTTAACGGAGCTTATTCACTTTCAAACGCACTCGACACCGTCGGCGTTCAGCCGGGCCGTGTAAATGTCAGAGACATGAGGATCAGCTCCATCGATGGACAAGTGCGTGATCTGGCCATCAACTCAGATTCGGTCAGCATGACCATCAGACAACTGTCATTCAGGGAGTCGGGAGGATTCACGGGGGAGAAACTTAACATGACACTGTCAGTAAGAGATGAGGGACTGTTCTTCAGGGATATAGACCTCAGGACAGACTCCAGCAGCATACTGGCTGACAGGGTCCTGATCCTCAAGACTGACAGTGCAGGATATTCCGATTTTCTGAATAAGGTAAGGCTTGATATAATATTGAAAGAATCCCTTCTCAACATACACGATCTCGCATACTTTGTGAAACCGGTTGCAGGTTTAAGCCAGGATGTCATCATATCAGGAATGGTCAGCGGTCCTGTTGCAGAGATGAAAGGACGGGATATTACCATTGAATATGCAACCTCCACAAGGGTCGAATTTGATTTTGATGTCTCCGGCCTGCCGGCGATCAATGACAGCTATCTGTATATCGACTTCACGAGCCTGACCACCAGGGCAGATGACATTGAAAGGGTCATTCTGCCTGGAAACAGGCCAGTCAGGCTGCCTGTTATAGCACATGATCTGGGCCTTATATCATTCACCGGCAGTTTCACAGGCTTCACAACCGATTTTGTGGCATTCGGTACTCTTACAACAGAAAGGGGAAGTTTATCCACCGACCTTTCCCTGAGACCTGACGGTAAGAATCTTTTCAGGTTCAACGGCCTCCTCAACGCCAGTGATGTTGATCTGGCTTATGTTACAAGAAATAATGAATTATTCGGCGGGCTTTGGCTGCATGCCAATATTGACGGGTCAATGGAATCGTTCAGGCACCTGTCGGCTAACATTAACGGTGTTATTGACAGCGTGGAGATAAATGATTATCTGTACCGCAATGTTGCTGTTGAAGGGAAATACTCTGACCGTGTCTGGGACGGAAATATTGCTGTCAGGGACCAGAATATCAGGATGGATATACTGGGAAGATTTGACCTGGGACAGACACTGCCGGAGTTCGACTTCACAATGAACCTGGCAAACGCAGAGCTGCACAGACTCAACCTGGTCGGGAAGGATACCCTCTTCCGGGTGTCGGCACTCATGACCGCAACCTTCAAAGGCAATAACATTGATAATCTTGATGGCGATCTGAGGCTTATTAATTCAACCCTTGAGAACCCGAACGGGAAGATCTCAATATACGACTTTCTTATCCGTTCCGAAAAGGATGAAGGTACGCCACTGCTGTCGCTCAGATCTGATTTTGCAGACGCTGAGATACGCGGTGAACATACATTTGCTGCACTGGGCTTCGCGGCAAAGACAGTTCTTGCCGGGCTTTTTCCATCAAAATTTGCACTGCCTGCAGCAAAGCCGGCCGGCGAAAAGATGTCGAACCAGTTCTCCTTCAACGCCAGGATAAAGAATATCGATAAGCTCAATGAGTTTTTCGGCTCAGGCGTAAGCATCGCCGGCGGCAGCACCCTG
>JALOMM010000219.1 GCA_025455535.1 Bacteroidales bacterium
AAAAGAAATTACATTTTAACCAAATCACTGTTTGTTCTCCTAAGTATCATTTTATTGCCGGCGTGTAACCGGAGCGGGGTCAAACAGCCTGCAGAGGATGCGGCATTTATGTTCGAAGAATTCACAATCACGCAGCTTCAGCAGGGCTATGCCAACGGTGATTTCACGGTTACAGAGGTGGTGCAGGCTTATCTTGACCGCATCGCAGCCATTGACGAGGCGGGGCCGATGCTCAACGCAGTCATACAGGTCAATCCTGATGCCATGGCCATCGCAGCACAGCTTGATACCGAGCTTAAGGAGGGCAAGTCACGCGGCCCGATGCACGGGGTGCCGGTGCTGCTGAAAGACAACATTGACACTCATGACCAGATGGAGACCACTGCCGGATCACGTGCGCTGAGCGGATCTCATCCTCTGCAGGACAGCTACATAGCGATGAAGCTGCGTGAGGCCGGCGCCGTGATAATTGGCAAGGCCAACCTGAGCGAGTGGGCCAACTTCCGCGGCAACCTCTCATCAAGCGGATGGAGCGGCGTGGGCGGGCAGACAAAGAACCCCTATATCCTTGATCGCAATCCGTGCGGCTCAAGCTCCGGGTCAGGCGTAGCCGTTTCCGCCAACCTGTGCATGATAGCCATAGGAACTGAGACCAACGGCTCAATTGTCTGCCCTGCAACAGCAAACGGTATCGTAGGCATCAAACCTACGGTGGGGCTACTCAGCCGCAGCGGCATCATCCCGATCTCATTCACCCAGGACACCCCCGGCCCGATGGCACGGTCAGTAACCGATGCAGCCATCGCCCTGGGCGTTATGACGGGCATTGACCCCTCCGACAGCAAGACAGCTGCCTCGGAAGGGAAATACCTGACTGACTATACACCGTACCTGAAAGAGGATGGCCTGAAAGGGAAAAGGATAGGATGGTATACGTCGGCACGGGGACAGCACTTCAAGGTTGACACGCTGATGCAGAAGGCTGCCGATTATATCAGGAGCCAGGGAGCAGAGGTCATTGAAATAGACAATATCTACAGCCGTGAAGTATCTTCCCTATCATTCGAGGTTCTTCTTTATGAGTTCAGGGACGGACTGAACAAATACTTCGCTTCACTGGGCGAGGCTGCTCCCGTGAAGAGTGTTGAGGAACTGATAGAATTCAACAGGAGCGATTCAATAGAACTGAGATATTATGACCAGGAACTGCTGCTCGAGGCACAACAGAAGGGCAGTGTCGATTCAAAGGAGTTTGCTGAGATTCTCAATAAAATGAACCGTCTTGTCAGGGAAGAAGGCATTGACAGGGTGATGGCCGAGAATGATCTCGATGCCTTCATGGCCCCAACCGGTTCGCCGGCATGGAAGACCGACCTCATCAACGGAGATGCCTTTGTTATAAGCAGCTCTTCTCCTGCTGCGATTTCAGGTTACCCGAACATCACTGTGCCAATGGGTTTCATTGACGGGCTGCCGGTTGGGATATCTTTCTTCGGGAAAGCCTGGAGCGAGCCTCAGCTTATAGAGATAGCCTTTGCCTACGAGTCAGGCACCCGTTACCGCAAAGCCCCTGAGTTTAAGCCGGAGTAGGATCAGCCGGTACTTCGTTTGCTTTCAGAAGATATGTGTGAACCCCGATCTGGGAACGGACGGGGTTCTCTGTTGGCCTGGCAAGGGTGTTGGACTGCGTTTCGTCATAGATCCTTGCCTTGACCGTGTCACTCCACTGAATATCAAATACATCCATGATCTCCTTCCTGATGGCATCATCATAGACAGGGCATGTAACCTCGATACGGCGGTCAAGGTTTCGGGGCATTATATCGGCAGAGGTGATATAGACCAGTTCATCTCCGCCGTTGCAGAAGATTAGGAACCTTGAGTGTTCAAGGTACTGGTCGACGATGCTGATCGCCTTCAGATTCTCCAGGTTACCTTTTGCTCCCGGGACAAGAGAAAGCATACCCCTGACTATAAGCCTGACGTTCACGCCGGCCGAGGCTGCCTTGTAGATCTTGCCGATGATCTCCTCATCGGTGAAGTTGTTTATTTTAATTGAAATGTATGCACTCTTTCCCGCTTTTGCATTCTTTATCTCATTCTCTATGAGCATCAGAAGCTTGTTCCGCAGGTAAAACGGCGAGAGCAACAGATGGTAGAACTTTTCCTTCCTGTAGTTGGCGACAAAGAAGTTGAAAGCCTTGACAACCTCATTCGTGATCTTTTTATCAGATGTAAGAAGGAGGTGGTCAGTATAGACCCTGGCTGTCTCCTCATTGAAGTTGCCGGTACCGACAGCGGCGTACCTTTGTATCGCATCGTTCTTTACCCTTGTGATCAGGCATAGCTTTGAATGTACTTTGAGCCCCGGTACTCCGTATATTACCTTGACTCCTTCGTCAAGCAGTTTTTTACCCCAGAGAATATTGGCCTCCTCGTCAAAACGGGCCTGCAGCTCAACAACAGTTGTGACGCTCTTGCCGTTTCTGGCCGCATTCAGGAGTGCATTTATCACGCTCGAGTTCCTTGCGAGCCTGTAAAGTGTGATATCAATTGAAGTGACACTGGGGTCTATCGAAGCCTCCCTCAGGAGATCAATGAAATGATCGAAAGGGTTATAGGGAAAATAGAGCATCAGGTCCTTCCTTTTAATTACCGAAAGGATACTTTTTCCCTGTTGTATGTCGCGATGAAGAATCGGCGCCACGGGTTTGTAACGGAACTTATCCCCCTCAGGCTGATTGAATTTCATCAGGTCCTTGAAGTTATGATACCTGTCACCGGCGATTATCGCATCATCGGGACCGAGATTCAGCTTTTTTGTAAGAATTTTGAGCAGATCATGGGGCATCTCCCTGTCATGCACCAGTCTCACTGCATTTCCTTTTTTGCGTTGCTGGAGACTCTTTGATATCTTCTCTATATAACTCTCCGAGATATCGTCGGCAATATCAAGTTCAGCATCCTTGGTGAGCTTGATTGTATAGGCGAAGAGCTCGTCGAACTGAAAGATGAAGAAGAGCTCCTTCATCCCGTAACGGATGACGTCATCAAGGAAGATTATGTATTTTTCTCCTTCTCTGTCGGGCAGAAGAATGAACCTTGGAAGGAGTCCCGTCGGTATCTCCAGCAGGGCATAACGCTTTTTGTCGGTTGCCGTGTTTCTCAGCAGTATGGCGAAGTATATGGCATCATCTGTCAGGTTTGGCAACCCGCCGTCTTTGGTCAGTATCAGAGGCATGAGCCTCGTGCGGACCTCGCGGTGAAAGTAGTCCCTGACGAATGCGGACTGATTGCTGTCGAGCTGCTTCTCGTTGATGATATGGATCCGGTGTTTTTTAAGCTCATGGATGAGGTGAGCATAGATCTTCTCGAAACGTTCATTCTGTGCAAGAACGATCTCGTGAACCCGCTTAAGGGTTGCCTTGGGGTTGTAACCCAGGATGGTCTTCGACTTGTTCCCGAAGAGAGAGAGTCTCTTCAGTGTCGCAACCCTGACCCTGAAGTACTCATCGAGG
>JALOMM010000220.1 GCA_025455535.1 Bacteroidales bacterium
AACCGTGCAGCCGGCACGCCATGGTCATTTACCTATAACATGGCAGGCGGGACTACGGTTACAACCAACGCAGGTGCTGCTGCACTGGCCAACGCCGATGCACAGATAGCCACCATCCTTGGCAGCCCGACAAACTATCCGATATTTACATCAAATGCGGATAATGCTGAACTGGTATGGCCAGGTATTCCTTACAGGAACCCGATCTATGAAACCCTTTTCGCAAGAAAAGACCAGGCTATTTCAGAGACAATGGTTGACTGGCTGGAGGCAAGGGTTGACCCGAGGCTTCATATATATGCACAGCCGACACCCAACTCCGTTACAACACCTCCGCTTGATTATGTAGGCTTCCAGAACGGTAGGGGCGTTACAGCTGCCAACTTCCCGTCAATATCGATGCTTGGAACAGAGATAGCTTTCATCGAAGGAGCAACATCAAAGGTGATGACCTATGATGAGGTTCAGTTCATAAAGGCTGAGTACTATCTGCGCGCAGCCAATGACGCTAATGCCAAGACCGCATATGAAACAGGTATTGCTGCCTCGATGGAAAGATGGGGTTGTATAAACGGTTCAAATGTTTATCCTTCATGGGGTTATGCCAATGACATCACTGTCGGAACTACACCTTTCCCTGTGAACTACACAACTTATCTTGCACATCCGCTTGTTACATGGAGCGGTACCAATGCCCAGAAATTCCAGAAGATTTGCGAACAGAAATGGGCTGCAATATTCGGACAGGGCATCGAAGCATATGCCGAGGTAAGAAGGACAGGTTTCCCCGCAAGGATATTCGAGTATGAGCTTGAAGGTGCATATTACCCGAACCTTGGTCTTCCGATCAGGCTTCAGTATGCACTCAGCGAGCAGACATACAATACAGAAAACCTTGCTGCAGCACAGGCTGCCGAAAAGATCGAGCTTATCAACGAAGGTATGTTCAGCACCAACGGCACCCAGAGCCAGGTATGGTGGCATACACGTAAGAACCCGGTCCCGACGGTCACTGACGTTAAGTAGATCAGTCAGCTGGTTTAACAGAGGAGACGCGCAGATTGCGCGTCTCTTTTTTTATATTAACTTTATATGGTGCGATTTTTGTTACTCTAATAAGCTGATATTTAACATCAGGCATTTACTGAAAATTAATAAAGCCCCGATATGAAAAAAGGAATTGTATTATCTGCAATATTGACTCTCTTCTTCCTGACCGCCATTCTGGTGAAGGGACAGGAAAGCTGCACGGTGCTCATGCCAAGGATAGCTGACTCATACACGGGAGACTGCAAGCAGGGTCTGGCCGATGGCAAGGGCGAGGCATTCGGGATCGACCAGTACAAGGGCACATTCAGGAAGGGATATCCTGACGGTGAGGGTATTTATATCTGGCAGACAGGTGAAAAGTATGAGGGGCAATGGAAAAAGGGGCTCCGAGACGGAAAGGGAACTTATACGTTTAAGTCGGAGGGAAAAGATTCCCTGATGGCGGGGGTATGGAAGGAAGATAAGTACATGGGGGCAGAGGTGCTTCCTCCTTATGTCATTCAGTACCGCAACAGCATAGGAAGGGTAACCTGCATGAAGATGGGAGAAAAGCCTGTCTATGTGAGATACAAATTCTCAAGGTCAGGAGATACCTCGCTTGGCAGTATCAGCAACATAACCATGACATATTCATCAGGCTCTGAAACGTGGCAGTCTACCTTTATCGGTATCGAGAATGTCGAGTTTCCGTTTGAGGGCAGGATGAAGTTTAATGCTCCCAATGCCTTCAACACGGCAATGCTCAACTGTGACCTGAAATTTCTGATAAATGAACCAGGGGCATGGGTTGTAACCATCTTCTATTGATTTACAGCCCTTTCCCTTTGACAATTGTTCCCAGGGTATAAAACAGTATTTTCAGGTCAAGATAGAGAGATATATTCTCAAGATAGAGAAGATCATAGTCAAGCCTCTCGAGCATCCTGGAAACATCGGATGCGTATCCCAGTTTCACCTGTCCCCAGCAGGTAATGCCGGGCTTAACTGCCAGTACCCTGTTATAGTATGGCGCTTTCTGCATTATCTGTTCAATATAATGGCGTCGTTCGGGCCTGGGGCCGACGAGTGACATCTCCCCCCTCAGTACGTTGATGAAGTTTGGTATCTCGTCAAACCTGTGCTTTCGCATGAATCTTCCGAGCGGTGTGATCCTGTTGTCTCCCTTTACTGCAAGCATCGGCCCGTCAGGCTCCGCCCCGTCATCCAT
This sequence comes from Bacteroidales bacterium, assembly GCA_025455535.1. GTDB lineage: Bacteria > Bacteroidota > Bacteroidia > Bacteroidales > VadinHA17 > SR-FBR-E99. The sequence goes on from JALOMM010000220.1 coordinate 2,258, forward strand.
CGATCTGAACTTGTAGATCATGAAAGGCTTGCCGTAACGGCCAATCCGTTCCTGCCTGAAGATGACCGGTCCGCTGCCTGAGAACCTTATCAGGAGGGCAAGCACTGCCATCAGCGGAGAGAGAATGATGAGCGCAGTGAGCGAACCAGCATAGTCCATGACAAGTTTCACCATCGCCTGCCAGTGAGGCATCTTCCTGTATGATATTCTCAGGAGGGGTGTGGCATAGATCGGTCCTGCCTCAACATGTCCCGAAATAATACTTCTCATCGAAGGGATAGCCTTTACGATCACATCGAGGTGACAGATACTGTTGACAAGATCATCAACGACCGGATATTCATCCTCTTCAAGGGCCAGGATGACCTCCTCTACCTCCTCCCGGCCGATAAGTCCTGCAAGATCATTCCTGTTCCCCAGCCACGGTACACCATCTGCAAGAGGCTCTGTTCCGGCACCATCGATGCAGACATAGCCTGTGATCAGGTTGCCGGCAGGTACCTTCTCACTCCTGATGTCATTCAGAAGGCTGACAGCCCGGCCGTTGCTTCCCACGATGAGGGTTCTGAATCCTGTCTCACGTCTGTGTATCTTCCGTGACACACCTGATGTGATGATAAACCTTGGCACCCAGGTAAGTAAGAACTGTAGAAGGAAGAGGACGCTGAATGAGCGGTAATAGGTCGTATAATGGCCTACGGCATCATCAAGGATGAGAATAAAAAAAAGCAAAACAACGGCTGAGAGAGTGACCGCAAGAGACTTGCCGAATTCGTGAAGGCGTGACCTGCGCAGCGGGTCTGAGTAGAACCCTGCCAGGGCATTGACCATCACGAAAAACAGAGGGATGAGTATAATCCCGAGCCAGAACTTGTTGCCGAGCTCCATTTTGAAGTATTCGCCATAGAGGCTGGTCTCAATGAAATATTTCCGGTACAGGTTTATTGACGCACCTGAAGAACTTTATGATCTTGAAAACGACCCGTATGAACTGGTGAATCTGGCATCGGATCCCCAGCATGAACACGTTCTGAACCGGCTCCGGTCACGGCTTAAGTCCTATGTGCTGGAGACAAAAGATCTGGGTTATCTGTACGAAAGTGAGATGGTGCTGCGTGCCGGAGGAAAGCCTCCATACTACCTCAGGAATAACAAGGAATTGTATGACATTGAGCGCCTCTTTGGTGCAGCTGAAAAGGTAGGAAAAGCTGGTCCGGATGAAATAATCCAGTTGCTTCAGCAGGAT
>JALOMM010000221.1 GCA_025455535.1 Bacteroidales bacterium
GTGCGCCCAAGCGTAGTTCATGTCAAAGGCACGCTCGAGGAGATAGGAGTGCGCCTCGTCTTCTGCCAGCATAAGCACGGGCTTGATGGCATTGAGCTCTGTGGTGGCCCTGTACCAGAATTCTTCGGGAACAAGACCGGGGAAGTCGCAGCGGTAACCGTCGACACCCACCTCGGCAACCCAGAATTTCATGGCACCCGCCATATAATCCCACAGAGGCATGGCAGTGTAATCCATCTGGATCACATCGGTCCAGTCAAAGCCGTGAGGAGGCACAAAGGTTCCTGTCGAGTCTTTCTCGAACCACTCCGGAAATTCGGCTGCGATGTGATTATCCCATGACGAATGGTTTCCCACCCAGTCAAGAATCACATAGAATCCCATCTCATGAGCCTTTGCAACCAGCATCTTAAACTCATCCATGGTCCCGAACTCAGGGTTGACATCCATGTAGTCCCTGATGGAATAGTAGCTCCCCAGTTCTCCCTTGCGGTTTTTTTCGCCGATCGGATATATAGGCATGAACCACAGCACATTGACACCAAGCTCCTTGAGCTGCGGCAGCGCCTTTTCGACACCTGCGAAGGTGCCCTCCTCAGAGAACTGCCTGACGTTGATCTCATAGAGGACCATGTTGCGCGTCCAGTCGGCATGTTTCACCACTGATGTCAGCGGCTCAATCACCTTAGTCTCCTTCGGCCGGCAGGAAATCATGGCTGCAGCCAGTCCGGCTGCCAGAAGGAGGATCATTAACAAATGCTCTTTCATCATTGTATTACTTTTTTAGTTCTATAATCATTGCCGTACGGGGAGAAAGCTCGATGGAGGATAGGTCCGCAATCACATGCCCCGTCATTATCTCAGTCCCTGAGGTGTATCCGTTAAGTGACTCAGAAAAACGATCCGTCATAAGCTTTTTAATTTCGTCGCTCCTGTTGATGATGACCATCACACTCTCATCGCTGTCATACCTGAAATAGACATAGACGCCGTTCTCAGGCACATAATGCTTAAGCTTGCCAGTGTGTATCACCCCATTCCCCTTTCTCCAGTTGAGCAGGTCTCTGGTGAATTCGTATGCCTGCTTCTCATCAGGAGTCAGGTTTTCACCGGTGAAGGCATTCTTCTTGTCTCCCGGCCATCCCCCGGGAAAGTCCTCCCTCAGGTATCCGTCGCCTCTCTTCTTGTCGCCCTCCATTATTATCTCCGTTCCGTAGTAGATCTGCGGTATGCCACGGGTGGTAAGGATAAAGCTCAGCCCCATCTTATAATTATCCAGGCTATTCCCTGTTTCTGTAAAGAACCGGGTCATGTCATGATTGTCAAGGAATATGACGTTCCTGTGCGGCTCGGGATAAAGAAAGTCCTGTGACAGCAGATTGTAAAGATCCGTCATTCCCTCATTGGCGCCGGGAAGAGTGAAGGCCCTGTGGGTTGAAAAACAGAGGGGAAGGTCAGTCAGAGAGGGGAGGTTTGACCTGTAGCCGTCACTGTTCTCCTTGTTCAGAGCCCAGTATGACATATGCGCCGGATCATCATACCATACCTCTCCGACAACGAAGAAGCCCGGGAACTCATCCGTTACACGCTTTACCCACCTTGACATCATATCGGGTTCGGGGTAGGGATAGGTGTCCATCCTTATGCCGTCGATACCTGCCCATGCTATCCACCACAGGCTGTTCTGCGTAAGGTAGTTCTCAACTAGCGGATTGCCCTGGTTGAGATCGGGCATGGTCACGTCAAACCATCCCTCTTCCATAAGCCTCCTGTCACTCTCTGCAGCATAAGGATCCATGTATGTCGAAGCCTTGTAATTTGTCCGGGTAAACCGGTCAAACTGATGTATCCAGTCCCTTGCAGGGAGGTCCTTCATCCACCAGTGTCCTGAGCCGCAGTGATTGAAGATCATATCCATAACCACCTTCATCCCTTTGTCATGAACGCCCGCCACCAGCTGACGGAATTCGTCATTGGTGCCATATCGCGGATCGACCCGGTAAAAATCGGTGGTCGAGTAACCGTGATATGAGTAGGATGGCTGATTGTTTTCGAGGAAGGGGTTGAGCCATATGCCGGTAACGCCGAGGTTCTTAAGGTACTCAAGGCTGTTGCCTATCCCCTTCAGGTCACCGCCGTGCAACCCCCCTGGATTGCTCCTGTTGTTGCGTTCAGCCATCCCTTCGACATTGTCATTTGAGGGGTCGCCGTTGGAGAAGCGGTCAGGCATGAGCAGATAAATTACATCAGAGCCATCGAAGCCTCTTGCCATCCCGGAAGGTTTTTCCAGTAAAGGATAGTCACGGTTAAGAATCGCCTTGCCTCTTGTGAATCTGAGCTTTATTGTGCCCGGAAGAGCATCGGGGCCTATGTCGAGATTAACGAACAGATAGTTCGGGTTATCGGTTTTTATTACAGTTTTCACCTCGACACCCGGATAGTCAGCTTTAATATCAAATGAGCCAATTTCTTTGCCGTAAACCATCAGCTGCAGCGATCTCTCGTTCATGCCGCTGAACCATGATGGGGGCTCAATGCGTTCTATCGTCTGCCCCATGCCCTGTGTAAGAGCCATGGCGGCAAGAAGGACCAGTGAAAAGAGTCTTACCCGTTTCATTTTCTTTTGAATTTTATTTCTTCTCCTCCCTTCAGGGTTACGTTGTCGCCGTAAACTGCAAGAGGTATGTCTGACTGCGAAAGGTTCACCACATTCACGCCTGAACCGTCTGCTTCAACTCTGAGCGGGTTGTTCCGGAACCTGATAATGAAGGAGTATGAGGTCCATGCGCCTGGCATAACCGGGTTAAAGCAGACCCTGTCATTGCGGATCCTCATGCCGCCGAACCCTTCTACTATTGAGAGCCAAGTGCCTGCCATACTTGTAATGTGCAGGCCGTCCTTCACCTCCCTGTTATAGTCGTCAAGGTCGAGCCTTGCAGTCCGCAGATATAGTGTATATGCCCTGTCGGTGTCGTGGAGCCTGGCTGCAAGCACTGCATGTATGCTTGGTGAGAGTGACGACTCGTGCACGCAGCGTGGTTCATAGAAGTCAAAGTTACGTCTTATGGTCTCCTCTTCAAACTCCTCTTCAAAGAGGTAGATGCCCTGGAGCACATCCGCCTGCTTGATGAAGACTGAACGCAGTATGCGGTCCCATGACCAGTGCTGGTTCAGCGGTCTCTCCGCAGGATCAAGGTCTGCAGCCGTCTGCTGCACCTTGTCCATGAAACCGTCCTGCTGAAGGAAGATGCCAAGGTCATGGTGTTCAGGAAGGTAGATATTACGGATTGTCTCGTTCCACTGGCTGATCTCCTTTTCAGGGCTGAGCCTCGTACGTGTCAGGATGCCGTTATACCTGACAGGATTTGATGTGCGGAGCCATTCGAGCGAGGAGACCGTATAACTGAGCGTCCACCTGGCCAGCGTGTTGGTGTACCAGTTGTTGTTGACGTTGTTCTCATACTCGTTGGGCCCCGTGACGCCTAGGATAACATAT
>JALOMM010000222.1 GCA_025455535.1 Bacteroidales bacterium
GTCTGAAAATCAGAAAAATCGCAAATCGCAAATCGCAAATCGCAAATCGCAAATCGCAAATCGCAAATCGCAAATCGCAAATTGAAGGTCGGAGATTAAAATAATAAAACAGAATTTACAACTCAAAGATATGGCACCTCTTTCATCATATTATGTTTTCCCTGAATGGCTCAATATGCTCACGGCATTGCTCATCGGAACGGGCTTTGGCTTTGCACTTGAACAGGCAGGATTCTCCTCAAGCAGGAAACTGGCAGGGATGTTTTACGGCTATGACACCACCGTGTTAAAAGTCTTCTTCACTGCTGCAATAGTCGCCCTGATAGGTTCACAGTTCATGAGTTTCTTCGGCTTGCTTAACCTTAACCAGGTATATGTTAATGAGTTCTATGTAACTGCCTCAATTGTAGGTGGCATAATAATGGGTGCAGGTTTTATCATGGGCGGATTCTGCCCCGGCACAGGACTGTGTGCACTATCCATCGGCAAGATTGATGCAATGGTTTTCATTGCAGGAGGGTTTGCAGGAGCATTTCTCTTTACTGAATCTTATCCAAAGATTGAAGAGCTGGCAAATGCAAATTTCAGGGGACCGGTGAAGATCAACGAAGCGCTTGGCATCTCACCGGGGCTCTTTACTCTTATACTGGTTGCCGCTGCTGCAGCCATGTTCTGGCTTGCAGAACTGGCTGAAAAGAAATTTGCACGACCTGAAATAACAAATGAATTATAATAAGACGGCATGAATATCAGGAAAAAAATCTCGGTACTGCTGCTTCTGCTAAGCCTCATCCTGGCATTGCTGCCTCTGTCAGCCAACAGATCCTTCGTGGAAAGACCTGACCGGCTCCTTTCAGATGTCCTGGATGAAGATGTCTCTTTTACGGTTGACCAGGTTGCAGAGTTTATTGTGAGGGAAGACCCTTCCGTTCAGCTGATAGACCTCAGGCCGCCGGAAGATTTCAGGAAACAGGCTGTTCCCGGCGCAGTGAATGTCCCCTACCCTGAATTTATTAAATCTGATCCGGATATATGGCTCGGCAACAGTAACATCAGGAACATCTTTTATTCTACCGGTGACCTCGAACCGGATTACGCTCTTGTCTATGCAAGAGGATTGGGATATGATAACAGTTATGTCATGGAAGGCGGTATCGCAGAATGGGAAAGGACAATCATGCAGACAAGGTTCACGGGTGACAGGATAACGGCACGGGAAAACGCCCTGTTCGAGACAAGAAGGCGTGCCGGAGAGATGTATACCGAACTGAACAGCCTTCCCGACAGCCTGAAATCGAAGTTCCTGGAGTCAAGAAAATTCTCTGCCAAAAAGCTTGACGGCGGATGCGAATAGAGATAATAAAATAACACAGAGACCGATGAAATATCTGAAACATTACTGGCTTGTCGTGACAATATTTCTGATAGTGGTTTTATTTGTGCTGTTCCGTTCATTCAGCCGGCATGATTTCAGGTATGATGCTGCCCGATGGGCCGGGCCCTCCGTAACCGGTACAAACATCATTACCGAAGAGCAGATATCTGCCCTGCGCGGTGAAATACTTCTGATCAGCCTGGGGAATCAGGCCGCAGCAATTGACCAGCTACATGACAAGACAATGAAGGTGAATCCTGAATCGATACTTGAAAAAGGGACCCTCTCTGTCATACGAAAGAACAAAGGTCCGGTAATCCTGTTCTCCGACGACAGCTCAGTGACTGCGAGGGTCTGGATGGTGCTGAGTGAGATGGGAATGCAAAATTTATATATCCTTCATGACGAAGAGAACCGGGTGTACTAAAAATAAAATTCCGGCCTGTACTGTCGTCAGACCGGAATTTCACAAGCCAGGTAAAACCTGAAATTATTTAACCACCGGGAAATCGTTTGATTCCTCAAGGGTGAAGGGGAGCCACGACAACGTACTTTTTTCCTTCACCATCTTATCATACATGAAGCAGTTGTTCCCGTATTTCAGTGTTCGTGCGTCATAGCCAAACAGCCTCAGGAATGCGGTTGCAAATGCCGAGTTATGACCGGTGCCGCAATAGATCACCACAGTTTTGTCATACGGGATGGTAGCCATCACGTCAGCGAACCCCAGGGTCTCCTCAGGTTTGTATCTGACAGCGCCGGGTATATGACCGGCGTCATACTTGTCCTTTCGCTCAAGGTTGATCACAAAATACTTCGCAGGATCGCTGAAGACATCATCTGCCGAGATAAGGACAGAAGCCGTCCCCTCCCCGAAGAGGTTTCTGAATCGCTCGTCTCCGATCTCCTTTCCTGTTGCAAGGCCGGTACTGATCTCCGGCATCCCCTGTGCCACCGGTATTTCATTCGTGACAACTTCCAGACGGTCTTCGTACTTTCCTGACAAACCCTTCATCCAGGTCTCCTCTGCATAGGCCTTATTCCAGCCGCCCATACCCCACCGCATGGCAAAAACATTGCCGTATCCCATCATCCTGAGCAGGGCAGTGGTATAGCTTGAAACCTGCCCGTCTTCGCATACAAGAATGATTTTGTCAAACTCAAAAGGCTTTATCCCTGACTGAAAATATTCCGGAAGCCCGCTGAATTGCTTATTCACTGCTCCTTTAATATGACCACGGGAAAACAGCTCCGGTGATCGCAGATCAAGTACCAGATTCTTGCCTCCAAGTTCCTCATTTACCACTGAGGCTTTGATCAGACTTGGAAAATACTGACTGTTTACATAATCACCGTTCTCTTCAAGGTCCTTGAGCAGGAGTATGGTCTCCTGCCCGATGACCGGAGCAGAGGCTGCCTCCTTTACAGTTTCCGGCTTCCTATCGCTTCTCTTCCCTTTGCAGCTCAGGGTAAAAGCTGCAAGAAGAGAAAGGAGAAGGGCATACAAAGTTAACTTGTGGCGCATGATCTATTCTGATGTTTCTGTTATTGGACAACGGCAACCCTGTCCTTGTCATATCTGACCGTTTCAGTGCGGTTACCCTTCTCATCGTATTTGTATTCAGTAATGGCCACACCGCTCTCAGGATGATTGATGATGTTCCTGTCCTTGTCCATGTTTCTTGCCTCAACCAATGCTCCGTGCTTGTCAAAGGTATACTGTGTCACAGGCACCCTCTTCCCTCCTACATATTCATTATCCTGGTCAAAGACTGCTGTTTCCAGCACATATCCGTTCTCGTCATATTTGCTCTCTCTCCTCGACCATCCGGAGTACAGGTTTGACCTCTGCCCGGTGACATTAAAGACTTCAAACCTCAGGAGATCGCCAAATTCGTTCGGTTCAAACAGAAAATAGGAAACACCGATATCTCCGCAGTTTTCAGCGGTACAGTTATACAGAACATCTTCCATATAGTTGGCCATCCTGGTTACATAGCCTTTGTCATTATATGTGAACCGCAGTTCGTAGAACGGGCAGTTCTCATTCATAATAGTCTCTTCGTTTGCAAGATTGTATCTTTTTTCCTGCACCATTCCGTCATCGAGAAT
>JALOMM010000029.1 GCA_025455535.1 Bacteroidales bacterium
CTCTGGAACATGGCCTACGACCTTCTTCCGCTGGTGACCATTGCTGAGAAGGAGGCGCTGCTGACTGAAGCCCTGCAGAATGACTATGTACTTGTCTTTCAGCATGACCCGGATGCGGAGTGCTGTACCCTCAAAGAGACGCCGAAAGGGATCAGGGCAGGGACAAAGGGAAGGCTGGCAGATTATATATGACTCAGCGATGAGGATCCTCTTATGACCAGTTCAGATGTGATTACCTTTGTCTGAAACGGTTTTTTGATGTTTTCAATGCGATCAAGAAGAAGCCGTGCTGCCTGCTGTCCCATCTCAAAACCCTTCTGATCGACTGAGGAGAGACCGGGTTCGGTAAGCCTGGCGATCTGGCTGTTGGTAAACCCAACAATGGAAATATCTTCAGGAACCCTCAGCCCGGATCGTTTTGCAATCATCAGTGTCTGTGCTGCGGTAAGGTCATTCACTACAAAAAATGCTTCAGGAAGGGGTTTTCTTTTCAGAAGGGCCGGAACAATCCTTTCGGCTTCTTCAATTTTATCGCATCTGATGATATCGTCTGCTGCCGGGGTGAGGCGGTATTCCTTCATTGCCCTGAGGTAGCCGCTGAGCCTGTTGCGGGCGATAGCCAGGTGCGGCGGCCCTGACAGGTGTAAAATCCGTTTCTTTCCTGACCTGAGGAGGTGTATGACGGCCTTATAGGCTCCCTCCTCATCATCAATGACAACCTTGTCAGTCTCTATCTCCTCAGCAACCCGGTCAAAGAATACGAGGGGGATATCCTTTTCAATGATGTTCCTGTAATGGTCAAAGTTGGTTGTCCCCTTTGCAACAGATGCCAGTATACCGTCAACGCGGCTCGAGAGGAGTGTCCGGATATTTTTTACCTCATGCTCCCACATCTCATTGCTCTGGCAGAGGATCATATTGTAGTCACGTTCGTAAACCACATCCTCTATCCCGCTGATGACAGTTGAAAAGAAGTAATGAACCACTTCAGGGATCATCACTCCCACCGTCTTCGATGATCCGCTCTTTAGGCTCAGGGCGATGGGGTTGGGTCTGTAGTTCCACCGCACGGCAAGTTCATTCACTGCATCGCGGGTTGCCTTGCTGATGTCCGGATGATCCTTCAGCGCCCTTGAAACAGTAGAGGGGGAGATCCCCAGTTCGCGCGCTATATCCTTTATTGTGATGCTCTCTTTCCCCATTAACAGGAAGGGTGATATCGGTAAAGATAGTAAAAAATCAATTCCGCGACCACCGCCGGGAGTGCCTGAAACGTGAATTCAAACGTTTGCGGCAACGATTGCATAAAAAACCTCAAAAAGAGTTGGTTAACTCTGTAAAATATCCGACTTTTATGATCCCTAAACTGGCAATTTAATATTTGAACAACTACTTAATATTGTGTAACCTGCAATTAAATGATCTATTTATGGAGAAACTAACTGGAAAACGGCTCTTCATGCTGGCCTTCGGCATAATGATGAGTCTTGTTGTCTTCGGGCAACAGGTAAGGGTGTCAGGTACAGTTATCACCGGCATTAACGGAGAATACTCCCTCATGGCATCGCCGGGGGATGTTCTGGTGTTCACTTTTATAGGCTATCTGCCTCAGGAGATAACCCTGGGAAGCCAGACTGTCGTCAATGTGGCAATGCGTACAGACGTACAGGCCCTGGAAGAGGTTGTGGTTATCGGTTACGGTACTGTGCGTAAGGCAGATGCCACCGGCTCAGTCAAGACTATCAGCACTGAGGATTTCAATCCCGGGTTTGCCTCCACACCTGCAAATATGATGGTCGGCAAGATGGCCGGCGTTCAGGTAACATCAAGCGGCGGAGCTCCCGGTGAAGGATCAGTGGTCCGCATCAGGGGAGGCTCATCTCTCAGGGCAAGCAACGACCCGCTTATGGTAATTGACGGTGTTCCTGTAGACCTTGACGGCCCCGCAGGGATGAGAGCAAGCGGCGGAAACATAAATGCCAATGATATTGAATCTATTACCGTTCTGAAGGATGCTTCAGCAACCGCAATATACGGTTCAAGAGCTTCAAACGGTGTAATTCTTATCACAACCAAGAAAGGTGCATCAGGACAACCGTTCAGAGTGCACTATACCGGCAGTGTTTCATTGAGTTCACCAATAGAATATACGGATGTGTTTACATCAGCCGAATTCACGGAACTGATACAGACAAAATATGCATCCAACGCTCAGGCGCAGGCTCTTCTCGGTGAGGCCAACACCGATTGGCAGAAGGAGATATATCAGACTGCCTTCGCTCAGGACCATACCCTCAGTTTTATGGGTGGACTGAAACAACTCCCTTACAGGGCCAGCATGGGTATTACAAACCAGGATGGTATCCTCAAGACAGATAACATGGAGCGTGTCACGCTGTCATTGAATCTCAACCCTACATTTTTTGACGATCATCTTAAAGTTGACCTGAGCGCCAAGAGTATGCTTATGGACAACCGCTTTGCAAACCGCGGTGCCATCGGTGGCGCACTCTCTATGGATCCGACACAGGAGACCGATTTCATCTGGAAAAACCCGGACGGTTCTCCTCTCTTCGTCGCACCGATGAACCCCCTTGTGCAGCTTAATGATTACAATGATATAGCAGATGTAGGCAGGTTCACAGGAAACCTGGCGCTCGAATACAAGATGCACTTTTTCCCTGCCCTGAAGGCCAAACTCAACGCCGGTCTTGACAGGTCAGCCAGCGAAGGCTCGGTAACCATTCCTGTTGGTTCATACCTTTCATACAGCACCTATAACGGGGAAGGTCGTCTCACTGAGTATGACCAGAACAAAATCAACACCCTTTTTGACTTCTATTTTGACTATACCGGCGAATACGGAGACCACAGCCGCCTGAATGCCGTTGTGGGTTATTCATGGCAGCATTTCTATCGCGACGGTAAGACAAATACTACATCGACTGACGGATTCAAACTGTATGAAAAGTCTGATTACGAGACTGAAAACTACCTGGTTTCGTTCTTCGGGAGGGCCAACTATGTTCTTTATGACAAGTACCTCTTCACATTCACTCTTCGTGACGACGGGTCATCACGCTTCTCACCCGAAACAAGATGGGGCCTCTTCCCGTCAGCAGCGTTTGCATGGAACATTTCAAATGAAGGATTCTTCGGTGACAAGGTGGTCTCGAACCTGAAACTTAGACTCGGTTACGGTATCACCGGCCAGCAGAACCTGAGCAATGATGACTATCCTTACCAGGCGGTCTACACTTTTGCTGACCCCGGAGCTTACTATCAGTTCGGAAACGTATATATGCAGACCTCAAGGGCAGGCGGGTATGATGCCAACCTCAAGTGGGAGGAGACAACAACATACAACGTCGGACTTGACTACGGTTTCCTGAATGACCGTATCACCGGTGACCTTGACCTTTATTTCAGGCAGACAAATGATCTTATCAACCAGGTGCCGGTACCTGCCGGAACAAACCTGACCAACCAGATCGTCACCAATGTCGGCAACCTTGAAAACCGCGGTCTTGAGTTTTCAATAAACGGCAAGGTGCTGGCCTCAAATGACTTCGACTGGGAGATTGGATTCAATGCAAGCTATAATGAGAACAAGATCACAAAACTGACTTCAGTTGATGATCCTGACTACAAGGGAATTTATGTTGGCGGTATATCAGGCGGTGTTGGTAACACCATACAGATACACAGCGTAGGTTACCCGTCATACGCTTTCTATGTCCAGGAACAGGTCTACGCCGCTGACGGCAAGCCTATTGAAGGACTATATGTCGACCGTAACAATGACGGAGCCATCACCGGAGATGACAGGTACAGGTACCAGAAACCGGCGCCGACCGTATTCATGGGCTTCTCTTCAATGTTCAGATACAAGGACTTCGACTTCACCTTCAACGGTCGTGTCAACGTGGGTAACTATGTTTACAACAACGTCTACGCAGGTGCTACATATGCAAATATGGCTGCTTCCGGATACCTTTCAAACAGGGTCACAAATGTTGCGGACAGCGGTTTTGAAAACTCACAGTATTATTCTGACTACTACATGGAGAACGGTTCATTCCTGAAGCTCGACAACCTTGCCCTGGGATACAACTTCAACAATCTGTGGCAGGATAAACTGGATGTCAGAGTATTCGGCACTGTACAGAACCTGTTAACCATCACAAAATACCGCGGACTTGATCCGGAGGTGTCTGATGGTATTGATAATAACATTTATCCCCGTCCACGGATTTTCCAGCTGGGGGTTAGCGTAACCTTATAATTGTAAATACGAAATGGCTATGAAAGCAAGATTTTATAAGATTATAGGTGCAGCGGTTATACTCTCATCGATGATGATCACTGCATGTGTAAAGGATCTGGATACCATTCCGCTTGATGATGACGTTGTCACCTCGGCGAAGATATACAGTGAATACAGTAACTATGAGAAAGTCCTTGCCAAGGTCTATGCAGGCCTGGCAGTATCAGGACAGAAAGGCCCTGACGGCAACAATGACCTCAGCGGCCTCGATGAAGGGTTCGGCCAGTATACCAGGGCATACTTCTATGCTCAGGAACTGCCCACCGACGAGTGTCTCATCGGATGGAACGACGGAAACCTCAGGGATTACCAGGAGATGGACTGGTCAGCATCAAACGAATTCATATTCAATATGTATTCGAGGATATTCTACCAGATCTCTCTTGCCAATGAGTTTATCCGTGAAACATCCCCGGGCAAATTGTCCGGACGCGGTTTCAGCGATACTCAGGTAAGCACCATAGAGCTTTACAGGGCAGAGGCACGTCTGCTGAGGGCTCTGAGCTACTACCATGCACTCGACATGTTTGGCAGTGTTCCTTTTGTCACTGAAGAAGATGCCGTAGGCAGCTTCCTCCCCGAGCAGATATCAAGAACCGACCTCTTTGACTATGTCGAGAGCGAACTGCTGGCTGTCGAGGGCAGTCTGCTGGCTCCCAGGACAAATGTCTACGGTCGCATGGACCAGGCTTCTGCATGGATGCTGCTTGCACGCCTCTACCTGAATGCTGAGGTATACGGCGCCGGTGCAAAATACACTGAGGCGATCACTTATACCAAGAAGGTGATAGCAGCCGGTTATGTGCTTGAGACAAACTACCAGAAAATGTTTATGGCAGATAACCACAATGCCAAGGGGATTATCTTCGCAGTTCCCTATGACGGAGTGCAGACCAAGACATGGGGTGGTACCACCTTCCTTGTCAATGCACAGGTAGGGGGCTCGATGCTCCCGGCTGACTTCGGCATCTCAGGTGCATGGTGGGGACTCAGGGCAAGGCCACAGTTCGTTGACAAGTTCCCGCCCGACAACGCTGATAAGCGGAAGATGTTCTATACCGCTGGGCAGTCGAAGGAGATTGATGACATGTTCAACTTCAACCACGGTTTTGCCGTGATGAAGTGGAAGAACGTCAAGTCAACCGGCGGTGCCGGAGTGAACGGCACCCATCCTGATACCGATCAGCCTATCTTCAGGCTTGCGGATGCATACCTCATGTATGCCGAGGCTGTTCTCCGCGGTGGCACGGGCGGAAGCACCACAGACGCACTGAATTACGTCAATGAGATCAGAACAGCTGCTTACGGAAATACAAACGGTAACATCACGCAGGGCCAGTTGACTCTCAGCTTTATTCTCGACGAGAGGGCACGTGAGCTTTACTGGGAAGGATACCGCCGTACGGACCTTATCAGATTCGGCCAGTTCACCGGCGGAACATATATATGGCAGTGGAAGGGTGGAATAAAAGCCGGTATAGCAACTGATGCCAAATACAACCTCTTTCCAATCCCGGATGCAGATATGGGAGCGAATCCCAACCTCACCCAGAATACCGGTTATTGATAAACTCAAAAATTTACAGATATGAAAAGACTAAGTCTGATATTATTAATACTGGTTGCAGTGTTCATTGTCTCCTGTGAAAAGGACAAGGAAAACGTAATGCTGAAGGAGACCATCGCTGCAAACGACCTGAGCAACCTGTCGGCTTCCACTTTTGTTCTCCTGCTGGATAACGCCGCACAGACGTTCCAGACCTTCACCTGGACCGAGATCGATTACGGCTTCGAGGCTGTAGCCAAGTATGTGGTGCAGGTTGATGTCAAAGGGAATGACTTTGCATCGCCCATTGACATACTGACAGTTACAGACGCTACCACCGCCTCTATTACCGTAGGCGCATTCAATGACGCACTCCTGAAAGCCGGGCTGGAGCCTGAGGTCGCCGTTGACCTGCAGTTCAGGATTATGGGAACCATCAATCCCGGTGTTGCTCCCGTATACTCTGACGTGGCAGAGGCGAAGGTTACCCCTTATGCAACTACCTTCCCGCCTATCTTTATGACAGGTGCGGCTACCGGCGGCTGGAACTGGAACCTGTACACATACAAGGTGCTTAAGAGTTCTGCTCCGAATGTTTATACTACCATTGCCTACTTTGTCAATAACGAGGCATTCAGGTTCTTCAAGCAGCCCGACTGGGGTCCCACTTCATGGAACTATCCTTATTTTACTACGGTCGATCCGGAGCTGGTTAATGCGAATGACGGCGACAGCAACTTCAGGGTAGCAGCTGCTACAGGTTACTATACCGTGACCGTCAATATGAAGACCAAAACAGTTACAATGGAACCGGCACCTGACCAGGTACTGTTTGCTACAGGTGCGGCTCTCGGCGGATGGGACTGGGATGCAAACTACATCCAGCTGACATGGCTGTCAGACGGTATCTACCGGGCAACAACCGACTTTGCGAATGAGACATTCCGCTTCTTCAAGCAGAAAGGGTGGGGCGACGGCTATAACTACCCCTGGTTTACAACTGTCAGTCCGTTGTTTGAGAATGCCCTTGACGGTGACAGTAACTTCAGGTTCATAGGTACACCGGGCAGCTTTACCGTTACTGTAAACCTGCTTGAAAAGACAGTTACTATGACACAGCCCTGATGAGGCTGATCAGAGTGTGAATCTGATTTAAGTTCTGAAGAGGCTGCCGTCAAATCTGAAGGCAGCCTCTTTTCATAAAAACAAAAAAATGAAAACAGCAGCGTTATTACTGGGCCTTATTCTCCTTTCCGGTTGCGGAGGCAGTGAGAACAGTAAAAAAGATCCCACAGACGAGAGAGTATTTTATTCTCATGAGAAGTTTTCAATGGGAGCTGACCTCTCTTATGTCAACCAGATACTTGATTTCGGAGGGTTGTACAGAGATTCCGGCAAGGTGACCGATCCTTATGTCATCTTCAGGAAGTACGGCACAAATACCGTCCGTTTCCGGCTGTGGCACAACCCGCAGTGGACACGTGAGGTATATACTCCTCCGATCGCAAACATGTATAATGACTTTGCAGACGTCAAGAGGGGGATGCAGGCTGCAAAGGCCCAGGGGATGGCTGTAAGCCTTGACTTCCATTATTCTGACTTCTGGGCAGATCCCGGACGGCAGGAGCAGCCGGCGGCATGGTTGGGATTATCCCTGGAAACACTCCGTGACAGCATTTACAACTACACCCTGAAGACGCTCGATAAACTTGAGGCTGCAGGCATTATGCCTGAATATGTTCAGGTTGGAAATGAGATCAATCCCGGGTTCCTTCTTCCCCAGGGCGACAGGTGGGCAAAGAAGGGAGACTTCGTCTATCTTATTAACGGCGCCATAAAAGCAGTGAGGGATGCTGCTGTCTCAAGCTCAATAAAACCCAGGATCATTATGCATGTAGCCCAGCCGGAAAATGCCATATACTGGTTTGAAGGAATGGCAGCTGCCGGCCTGACAGACTATGACATTGCAGGCATCTCGTATTATTATATCTGGTCGACTGTCAGCATTGACAGTGTAAGCGATTATGTCGCTGACATAAAGACAATGACAGGCAAAGAGGTGATGGTTGTCGAGACTGCCTATCCGTGGACGCTCAACAATGCCGACAGCTACAATAACATACTGGCGCCTGATAAGCTTACTGTGGCCTATCCGGCCAACCAGACTGGCCAGTATGACTACCTGGTAAAGCTGACACAGGAGGTCATTGACGGAGGAGGAACCGGCATCCATTACTGGGAGCCGGCCTGGATAACCTCTGAGATGAGGGACAAGTGGGGCAAGGGCTCTTCATGGGACTGCAACACCCTTTTTGACTTTACCGGTAACGTAATCAAGGGAATGAACTATATGACTTACCCCTATGTGTTCACGAACTAGAGAATTATTTAGTCCGGGGGTGGTCTGTCACTTTTTAATAAGAAGATTTGAATTATGAAATCAGCTTTTACAATATCGGTTTTCATCCTTTCAGGATACCTGACATCACTTGTTGCCCAGGTTATTACTGCCAATCCAGCCTTCCCGACAGCCTCCGATGCTGTTGTGATCACCTTCAACGCAGACAAGGGAGACATGGGTCTGAAGGATTACGGTGACGATGATGTATATGCACACACGGGGGTCATCACCGATAAAAGCACCGGCGGGTCTGACTGGAAATATGTGGTGGCGCCATGGGGTACTTTTATCCCGAAGGCGAAGATGACCAAGGTATCAGCAAACGTTTATACAATAACCATTTCACCCTCGATCAGGGATTTCTACGGGGTTCCGTCCGGGGAAAAGATACTGAAGCTTGCCTTTGTCTTTCGTAACACGGCTGCCGTAGGCACACGTACCGGTCGTGATGTGGGAGGGGCGGATATCTTCTATAATGTCAGTGAGGCGGCTGTCTTTGAGGTGATGCTGACGAAACCTGACCTTTACACCTCGCTGGTAACAGCCGGAGCAACGGTGAATATTGAAGCCTCGGCATCAATAGCCGATTCACTGGTACTGCTCCAGAACAATGTGCGTCTGAAGAAGGTGACGACACTGACTGCCACTCACAGTCTTGTTGCCTCGGGCAGCGGACTCTTCAATATAACCGCCAGGGCATACAAGGGGCTGGAGATGAAGGCAGATTCAGCCTTCTATTATATACAGCCGCCCGTTACGACAGAAGACCCTCCGGCAGGGATGAAGGCCGGGGTGAATATTACCGGTGACAACAGCGCCACATTCATGTTATATGCCCCGGGAAAGAATAATGTCTTCGTGCTCGGTGACTTCAACGGATGGGTCTTCCGTGACGAAGGATATATGAAGAAGAGCAGTGACGGCAAATGGTTCTGGGCTGAGATGACAGGGCTTGATCCCTCAAAGGAGTACGGGTTTCAGTATGTGATAGACGGTACCCTGCGGATTCCGGATCCGTATGCAACAAAAGTGCTCGATCCGTGGAACGACAAATACATAACCTCATCGACCTATCCGAATCTCAAGGCTTATCCTGAAGGACTGGCTGAGGGTCTTGTTTCGGTCTTCCGCACAAGTCCGCCCCAGTATTCATGGAAGAACACCTCATTCACACCCCCCCCGAAGGAGGATCTGATTATTTATGAGCTCCATGTGCGCGACTTTGTCGCTGCCCATGACTTTAAAACGATACGTGACTCACTTGCATATTTCACACGTCTCGGGATAAACGCCATTGAGTTCATGCCGGTGAACGAGTTTGACGGCAACAGCAGCTGGGGGTATAACCCGGCCATGTATTTCGCGGTTGACAAATATTACGGCACGGCAGACAGCTTTAAGCAACTCATCGACTCATGTCACAGCCGGGGCATTGCAGTTATAATTGATATGGTACTGAACCATGCATACGGGAACAACCCTCTTGTCAAGATGTACTGGAACAGCACCGACAACACCCCTTCCGCTGACAATCCCTGGTTCAATGTCAGCTCTCCCAACCCCACCTATTCATGGGGATACGACTTTAACCATGAGAGCCTTGCCACACAGGCATTCGTTGACAGCGTATGCCATTACTGGATAAGCGAGTTCAAGGTCGACGGCTTCCGGTTCGACTTCACAAAGGGGTTCACAAATACTCCCGGCGAAGGGTGGGGCCCTGACCAGTCGCGCATAAACATACTAAGGCGAATGGGTAACAAGATATGGTCTTACAAGCCTGATGCGCACCTGATCCTCGAGCACTTTGCGGAAAACTCTGAGGAGGCGACACTGGCTGCCAACGGCTTCCTGCTATGGGGCGATGCCAAACGGCAGTATCTTGAGGCTGCCATGGGGTTTGACTCTGACCTGTCGGAGGCTTCATATGTAGAGCTGGGCTGGACACAGCCAGGACTGGTAACCTATATGGAGAGTCATGACGAGGAGAGGATGATGTACAAGAATGTCTCCTTCGGCAATGCAGCGCCGGGATATGATGTGAAGAACTTCAGCACGGCCCTTAAGAGAACAAAGCTTGCTGCGGCATTCTTTTTCACCATACCCGGACCGAAGATGATATGGCAGTTTGAGGAGCTCGGGTATGACTATTCGATTGACTTCAACGGGAGGCTGGGTGAAAAGCCTATCAAATGGGATTACTACAAAGTCCCGGAGAGACGCAATGTATATGACAATTTCTCTGCCCTCGCTGATCTCAAGAAGAAGTATGAGGTATTCTCTTCAAATGACTTCACCCTCTACGAGACTGGCAGGATGAAGCGGCTGAATGTCAAGCATACTGAAATGGACGTTGTTGTGGCCGGCAACTTTGATGTCATCAACGGCAGCGTGAACGGCAATTTCACCAGGGACGGCAAATGGTATGAGTTCTTCTCGGGCGACTCGGTTGAGATAACCTCGTCGAACAGGCACCTGCTGTTAAACCTGGTGCCGGGTGAATACAGGCTGTATACCTCGAAACGTATTACCAGGCCGTCGTTCCTGCTGGGCGTGGAAGATACTGAAGCCGGGGTGGAGGGTGAAGGCTTTCTGTTTGACATTTACCCGAACCCGTTCACTGATGAGGCGGTGATCCGCTTCACCGGCGAGGATCAGTATCAGCCGCACACGGTTGAGATATTCTCGTCTGACGGCACTCTTGTGCGGGTCATGACGGTACCTTCCGGTATCAGTGAGACGAGATGGGACGGACTGAATTCAGGCGGCAGTGCAGTCGCCGCCGGCGTCTATTATGTAAGGGTCAGGTCGGGCAGGATCAGTTCTGTAAAGAAGATCATCAGGGTATAGAAGGGGATTTGCGATTTGCGATTTGCGATTTTCTGATTGCACGATTGCACGATTGCACGATCGCAT
Organism: Bacteroidales bacterium; assembly: GCA_025455535.1. GTDB lineage: Bacteria > Bacteroidota > Bacteroidia > Bacteroidales > VadinHA17 > SR-FBR-E99. Next base: position 11,191 of record JALOMM010000029.1, read on the forward strand.
GACATAATACCCTTAGACAGCGCAGTAAGTGTTATTTCGTAAGTACCATATATCCCCACGCTTCCAGCGGCATGGCCATACCCTGTGCTACCTCAACAGGTGATCCGGTGAACAGGTCGGTGTAGGTGCCGGATACGGCACCGTCCTTCAGCATGACACTCATCGGCTTTTTGCTGAAGTTGAGAACGACAAGCACTTCCGCATCACCCTTGACCCTCCTGTAAACATAGGCATTCTTCTGGTTTGTCTTCAGTACATCAAAGGTACCTCCTTCAACACCGTGACGCAATGCAGGGTGGCCCGTACGCAGGTGTACCAGCTTAGTGTAGAACTCACGCAGCTCAGTCTCCTTCCACTCTATCGGATCACGCTTGAAGAACTCGAGCCTCTTGTCGAGGTCTGCCTCCTGACCGTTATATAGCAGCGGCACGCCTGGGATAGTGAAGATGTAGGCCGCAAATGCCTTCTGTGCATCACCCAGCTTCTCATCGATGGTCCCGTTCCACGAGTTTTCATCGTGGTTGGTAAGGAACCTCAGCCTGTATGAGTCAGGCGGATAATATTTCAGTTCATACTGTATCATCGAGTCAAGTGCCGCGGGCTGACGCTTTCCTGCAGCAACGGCATTCATGAGATGATGGTGCGCCCATGCGTAGTTCATGTCAAAGGCACGCTCGAGGAGATAGGAGTGCGCCTCGTCTTCTGCCAGCATTAGCACGGGCTTGATGGCATTGAGCTCTGTGGTGGCCCTGTACCAGAATTCTTCGGGAACAAGACCGGGG
>JALOMM010000223.1 GCA_025455535.1 Bacteroidales bacterium
GCAGTAAGCTGCAGCAAGGAAGAAGACCAGTTTCAGCCTGCTGAACCGGAAGGCAGCCTTGCTGATATCCCTACCACACTCGAGAACAGTGAACTCTATCCTGAACTATTCCTTGCAGAAGATGACCTCCTGAAATACGGCGGCAGATCACCTGCATTCTCAAAAAGACCTCCCACTTTCGTAAATCTTATCATTGCTCTTGTCAAGACCGACCTGATTTCGACAGTGGCCAAGAACCAGCTGACGCTGTTTGCCCCGTCTGACGAGGCTTTCGAGAAACTCTTCAAAGAACTTGGCGTCAAGGGTATCAAGGATATCCCGGCTGACGTCCTCCGTCCTATCCTTCTCTACCACGCAGTTGCCGGTAAGGTCTATTCATACCAGCTCAGCAACGGTTTCGTTCGTACATTTAACGGAGCCGCAGTAGAAATAAAACTGAACGGCGGAGTTATGGTTAATGACGCAAAAGTCGTACGTGCTGACGTAAGAGCCCTCAACGGTGTCATCCATGTCATTGACAAGGTGCTCATGCCTCCATCAAAGAATATCGTTGAGATAGCCGCAGGCAATCCCAATTTCAGCATCCTCGTCGATGCAGTGAAATATGCCGGTCTTGACGGTGTGCTCGCCACCGGCGGTCCTTTCACGGTCTTTGCCCCGACAAACGATGCATTTGTTGCACTGCTCGCCGAACTTAAGCTGAACAGCTTTGATGAGTTGATAGCTGCAATCGGCAAAGATGGGCTCACAAAAGTTCTTCTCTATCATGTCGTCAGCGGCCGCGTCTATTCAAGCGACCTGCCTGCAGGACCGCTCAGCGTTAAAACGCTTAACGGACAGAGCTTTACGATTGACGCTTCCCAGATAAAAATCACCGACGCGGTAAAACGTGAGTCTTTCCTGATCCCCGACTTACTCAATATCCAGGCAACAAACGGAGTGATACACGTGATAAACAAGGTTATTCTGCCCGTACTGTAAACACACTATATTTCCAAAAAAGGCATCACCGTACGGTATGCCTTTTTTTTGTTTTAAATTAGCCGGTAAAACGCCCCCTGCCATGACTAACCCCGTCCGGATCTCCTCAATTGACATCATGCGCGGCCTCACCCTTCTGCTGATGCTCTTCGTCAATGACCTGAACATGAAAGTGGCCCCCGCATGGATGGGACATACAAAAGCTGACTTCGACGGCATGGGCCTAGCAGACTGGGTTTTTCCCGGGTTTCTCTTCATCGTGGGGATGGCCATACCATTTGCCCTTTCTAACCGACTGAAAAAAGGAGACCATGAGGGGAGGATCAGCCTCCACATCGTGACACGCACCCTGAGCCTTCTGATCATCGGGGTACTCATGCTCAATACAGGAAGGGTGAATCCTGATCTCACTGGAATGAGCAAAGACGTCTGGGCACTGATGATGTATGTTGCCGTGTTCTTTGCCTGGAATGATTATCCCGAAAAAACCGGCAGAAATCTGAAGACAATACTGCAACTAATCGGAGTGCTTGCCCTTGCAGTGCTGGCAATAAGGTTCAGGTCAGGACAGCCTGATGACCCCGGATGGATGATCACCGGATGGTGGGGCATCCTCGGACTGATCGGCTGGGGATATCTCATTGGAGCATTCACCTGGCTCCTCTGCCGCGACTCAGTATTAAAAATACTCCTTGTCACACTCTTCTTCTTCCTCCTGAACATGCTGTCAGGCCTCCACCTGCTTGGATTCCTTGACCCGGTAAAACCTGTTCTCGGAATATTACTTGAAGGAAACGTCCCTTTTATCGTACTTACAGGGGTGACTGCCGGAGTGATGTTACGACAGCACCCGTCAGCCGATAGCCGAAGGATAATCATTTTATTTACGGTGATCGGCGCACTAAGTATCACGCTGGGATTCATCCTCAGAAACTGGTTCATTATTTCCAAAATACATGCAACTCCAAGCTGGGGTATGATATGCAACGGAATCAGCTTCCTTGTCTTTATTCTGATCTACTGGCTTGCCGATGTGAAAAACAAAACCGGCTGGGCAACATTTGTCAAGCCAGCCGGACGGCACTCTCTCACAACATACCTTGCTCCTGACATCCTCTATCATGCAATCTGGATGTCGGGGATACCAATCCTGATCTATAAACAGTCATCAGATCCGCTGATTGTTATAGCCGGCTCACTGGTATGGGCCCTTCTTATGGCTGGCCTGACAGCACTGCTGGCAAGAATCAATATCAGGTTAAAACTGTGATTAGTACCCTGGCAGGGTTCTTCCCTCCCTTTTTGGGTGCCATACATTCAGTACAATTTCATTCTACTATTTCGAGCAAGGGCCTGAAAGATCTTACCGTGATAAGGTGATCGGCAACGAGATTTAGGTACTTGTTCTGCGAAAAGAATGAGACACCCGTGCCGCTCTCCCTCACCATGCAGATATCATTGTCACTGTCGCCAATGGCAGTAATATCCTTAATATCTATCGCATAGTTTGCTGAAAGCTGACGAATAACGTTTGATTTGCAATACTCATGACTGCAATGACTTTGTTTCGTTCTGAGGAAGTATGACGGTATCTTCACCTCGCCGGTAGCAATGCTGCCAGAGAACTCAAGCTCATTGGAAACGGAAAAATCCATTCCGAGCTTGTTCTTCAGATGATTTGTGACCACATCATAGCTGTCGCTAATGATCCCGCATATATATCCTCTTTGCTTAAGCTCTGTAACTACCTCTAGGGCGTCTTCAACGACAGGTATGGCATCAACCACGTCAAGTACCTCCTTGATGGTATGACCCTTCATGAGAGTGGCTATCAGTTTCGTGCGCACGAAAGCATTGTCGTTATGAGTAACAATCTCAATCAGTTCATCCTCGAAACCAAGCATGCGGGAGGCTGTGGTAATAAAACTGCCATTCAGAAGTGTATTATCCATATCAAAGACGACCATTCTTGATAATCCCCTGACATTTTCCCTGAGGGCATATTCCATCTGGGTCCTCAGTACCTTCACCTTTTCAAGTGTATCATTTCCGGCTACTGCCAGCGGTTCTCCCCTCCTGATGATAGCACGCGACACCTCGAGAGACATTTTCGAAAGTTGCTCCCAGGCCTGCATCCTGTTCTCGATGTAACCAATGTTTATCTCCGTGATACGTGCCCCCATGAGATGCATATCGATCAGGATTCCTATGTCGACACCATAATCATTTTCGAGCTCCAGGGTTTTCATTAGTGACCTCTTACCCGCAATCATTCCGCTGAGTGGCTGCGAGAACCGTGTCAGCGAAGGGAAGAGCAGGCTGAGCAAGGGTTTTGCCACCAGTTCGGTTACCCTTCCAGCCTGCCGTGTAAATGATGACACCCTTTTTCATCGGCCATTCCTTTCGTCATGCTGCCGTCACCAAGGGGCAATAAAAAAGCCCTCCAAGCACGATAGCTTGAAGGGCTGCACCCAGTTTACTTCACCCT
>JALOMM010000030.1 GCA_025455535.1 Bacteroidales bacterium
GAACTGTACAGGTTTGCCGTTCAGGCTTTTGACCTCACCTCGCATTATGATACGGCAATTTACAGCTGGTTCAGCCGACATGATCAGATCACCTCGTTCAAGAGGAGCATTCTGACGGGAGAGTCTTTGCGGTATGGAGAGAATCCTCATCAGAAGGGGCTGTTCTTCGGTAACCTGAAGAACATCTTCGATCAGCTTCACGGCAAGGAAATATCCTATAATAACCTTCTCGATATTGACGCAGCAATAGCACTTATCGATGAGTTTGATGAGACTACCTGCGCAATACTGAAGCACAACAATGCCTGCGGCATTGCATCACGCAGCACTGTCAGGGAATCGTGGGATGCTGCCCTGGCATGCGATCCGGTATCTGCCTTTGGCGGGGTTGCTGTGACAAACAGGGAGATTGACACGGAGGCAGCGACAGAGATGGACAAGATCTTCCTCGAGGTTGTGATGGCACCCTCCTATACAGGGAAGGCAGTTGAAATACTCAGTCAGAAAAAGAACAGAATAATACTTCTTCGCAAAGAGTCAGAGTCTGACAGAGTGACATTCAGGTCGATGCTGGGAGGAGTGCTCTGGCAGGAGCGCGACAGGGCCAATGAGTCGGCTGCAGACATGAAGCCTGTCACCGTAAGGCATCCCTCTGACGATGAGTACCGTGACCTGGTGTTTGCCAACAGGATAGTAAAGCACAGCAGGTCAAACGCTATCGTCCTTGCCAGGGGAGAACAGCTTTGCGCCAGTGGCATAGGTCAGACCTCAAGGATTGACGCCCTGCGTCAGGCAATAGAGAAGGCGCACAGCTTCGGATTGTCGATCGAGGGGGCAGTGATGGCCTCTGACGCTTTCTTTCCATTCCCTGATTCAGTCACAACAGCCCATGAGGCAGGCATCACTGCTGTGGTCCAGCCGGGAGGCTCTGTGCGCGATCAGGAATCTATAGACTACTGCAATAAAAATAATGTTGCTATGGTTTTTACAGGTATAAGACATTTTAAACATTAATGATTATAAACAGAATTAGCAGAACAGATCCATGGGCTTATTTTCATTTCTTTCACAGGAGGTTGCGATAGACCTCGGCACAGCCAATACAAGCATAATTGCCAATGATAAACTTGTTGTTGATGAACCCTCGATAGTGGCTATCGACCGTAATACGGGAAAAATGATAGCCATAGGGGAGAAGGCACGCCAGATGCACGGCAGAACGCACGAGAACATTCGTGTTATACGGCCGCTGAGAGATGGCGTTATTGCTGACTTCAATGCGGCTGAACTAATGATCAGGGGTATGATAAAGATGATCAACACAGGGCCAAAATTCTTTTCTCCTTCACTAAAAATGGTCGTCTGTATTCCCTCAGGAAGTACCGAAGTGGAGATAAGGGCTGTACGGGACTCGTCAGAACATGCCGGAGGCAGGGATGTCTACCTGATATATGAGCCGATGGCTGCTGCAATAGGTATTGGCCTTGATGTCGAGGCACCCGAGGGTTGCATGGTGGTTGATATCGGAGGTGGTACAACGGAAATAGCAGTGATAGCCCTCGGAGGAATAGTATGCAACAAGTCAATACGTGTTGCCGGAGACGGCTTCACTTCTGATATTCAGTCATATATGAGGCATCAGCATAATATCAAGGTTGGTGAGAAGACTGCAGAGGATATCAAAATAGCCGTTGGCGCTGCCCTGCCGGATATTGATAATCCACCCGCCGATTATATAGTCCGTGGTCCAAATCTCATGACCTCACTGCCGATTGAAATACCTGTCTCATATCAGGAAATCGCATACTGTCTTGACAAGTCTCTGACCAAGGTTGAGGCTGCCATACTGCAGGTGCTCGAGCAGACACCCCCGGAGCTCTATGCTGACATTGTTACCAGGGGAGTGTTCCTTGCAGGTGGCGGTGCCCTTCTCAGGGGGCTCGACAAGCGTCTGACCGACAAGATAAATATACCGTTCATAGTGGCCGAGGATCCGCTTCATTGTGTCGTTAGAGGCACAGGCGTTGCACTGAAGAACGTGGATAAGTTTCAGTTCCTGATGCGATAAGAAGATTGCATGAATGAGAAGTCTGCTGAACTTCCTCCTCAGGTTTAAGACCCTGATTTTGTTCCTGATACTGGAAGCAGTGGCCCTGGTCATGATCTCCTCTTCCCATAACTATCACCAGTATGTGACCTTTGGTGCCGCACGGACTGTCTCAGGATTTTTTGCCAATAAACTGGAGAACGGACGTTCTTATTTCAGACTGAAACAGATAAATCAGCAGCTTGTAACAGAAAACCAGATACTGCGAAGACAGATTGAAGAGATGCGGCTGTTGCCACAGGCGGAGTTCGTCACTGTCACCGATACCTTAAGGGGTTCAGGTTACAGTTACCTGTCTGCTACCGTAATAAATAACTCTGTAAATAAACAGAAGAACTTCATCACCCTTGACAGGGGTTCCCGTCACGGGGTAACCACAGGGATGGGAGTAGCATCCGCAGAAGGTATTGCCGGGGTGATTGTGGGGGTGTCACGTAACTATTCGGTAGCTATGTCACTTCTTAACACAGATTTCCGCCTCAGCGCCAGTATCTCCCGGAACGATTATTTCGGCTCTCTTGCCTGGGATGGCAAGAACTACAGGTTCGCCCAGTTATCGGAGATACCGCATCATGTGGCTGTTACACCTGGTGATACCTTAGTGAGCAGCGGCTACTCGGCCATCTTCCCCGAAGGGCTTGTGATCGGAACCCTTACCGGGGAGCAGAAAAAGGGAGGCGACTTCGTAACTCTGCAGGTAGAGCTGTCTGCTGATTTCAAAAAGCTTACCAACGTGTACATCATAAGCAACCTCTCCCGTGACGAGAGAGACACCATTGAAGCGGAGGTTGTCAATGAATAGGGGACTGAACTATATCGCTTCATTTGTCGGACTGATCCTACTTCAGCTGCTTGTCTTCAATAATATCCAGCTCAGCGGATATGTCAATCCTTATGTTTATGTGATGTTCATTCTGATACTGCCGCTGAACATACCCTCGTGGATTCTGCTTCTTATTTCGTTCATGACAGGTTTTGTGGTTGACCTTTTCTCCGGCACATTTGGAGTACATACCTTCGCCACCGTGATGGCCGGATTTGCCAGACCGTGGGTACTCTCACTCAACGTTGCCCTTGAAGCATCTGATCCCGGCAGCTCTCCTTCGTCACACATAGGCGGCAGGAGATGGTTCATGATCTATGCAATGACGGTGGTGCTTGTACACCATCTCAGCCTTTTTTATGTTGAGGTATTCAGTTTCACAGGCTTCTTCCGTACTCTGCTCAGGGTAATGTTCAGTACAGCTGTTACAACTTTCTTTATTTTTATTTTCGATCTTCTCAGACCACGCAAATAGGGAGCAGGAATGAAAGATCGTTTTGCAAACAGGAAGTATTTCATAATGGCTCTGGCAATAGCTGCGGCTGTCATCCTTATCCTGCGGCTGTTCTATATCCAGATCATTGACAAGACATACCGCACCTCCGCCGCCAACAATGTTCTGAGGCACGTTACCCAGTACCCGGCCCGTGGTCTGGTCTATGACCGCAACGGAGAGCTGATTGTCTATAACCAGGCAGCATATGACCTTCTGGTGGTCCCTGTTCAGACCAGTGCCTTTGATACTGCAAGATTCAATGAGATACTTGGTATCAGCATGAAGGACTTCCGTGACCGGATGAAGGCGGCTGTCACATATTCCAGGCGCGCCCCGTCTGTATTTATGAAAATGATCTCTTCTGAAACCTATGGGTTTTTGCAGGAAGAGCTCTACAAATTTCCCGGGTTTTATGTTCAGGCCAGGACCCTCAGGAAATACACCAGGCCGGTCGGAGCACATCTGCTTGGCTATGTGGGCGAAGTGGATGATAAGCTTATTGCCCAGGATAGATATTACAGGTCAGGCGATTATATCGGGGTAAGCGGTATTGAGAAGTCTTACGAGGAGCACCTGCGAGGGAAAAAGGGGGTCAATATATTCCTGGTAGATGTACACAACAATATAAAAGGATCCTATGCCGACAGCAGATTTGATACGACTTCTGTCCCGGGCTCCAACCTGTGGTCAACCATTGACCTCGGCCTGCAGGAGTACGGCGAGAGGCTGATGCGCAACAAGACAGGCTCAATAGTGGCTATTGAGCCCTCTACCGGAGAGATACTGGCTCTCGTCTCCTCTCCCTCATATGACCCCTCGCTGCTTGTCGGCAGGGTCAGATCATCGAATTTTACAAGGTTACAGGCTGACACTGTCAAGCCGTTGTTTGACAGGGCACTCATGGCTTCATATCCGCCTGGGTCAACTTTCAAGATGATGAATGGCCTCATTGGCCTGGAAGAGGGGGTTATACGCCCGACCTCTCTCTTTGGGTGCAGCATGGGTTATCATGCCGGTTCGCTGACGGTAGGATGTCATTCGCATAACTCTCCGCTTGATTTGCCAGGTGCAGTGATGAACTCATGCAACGCATGGTTCTGCAATGCTTTCAGGAGCATTCTTGAGAACAAGGGATACAATTCCATCCAGGAGGCCTATGACAGGTGGAGAGAGTACCTGGTGGCCTTCGGTTTTGGCAACAAGCTGGGCATTGACCTTCCCAACGAGTTGTCAGGGTTTATTCCAACCAGGTCATATTACGACAGGTATTATGGCAAAGACAGGTGGAAGGCGCTGACAGTGATTTCCCTTGCCATCGGACAGGGAGAGATTGGGGCAACGCCCCTGCAAATGGCCAATATGGCGACGGTGATAGCCAACAGAGGATCATTCTATATACCTCACATTGTAAAAAAGATAGGTGAAGACGGAGGTCCGTCATCTGTCTTTTCGCAGAAGTACACCACGGGCATCTCAGCTGAGAATTTTGAACCCATCATCGAGGGGATGGAGGGGGCTGTCAACGGCGGTCCCGGTGCCACCGCCCGCGGTGCCAGGCTCGACAGTATTATCATTTGCGGTAAGACCGGAACGGCACAGAACCCACACGGTAAGGACCATTCAATTTTCGTGGCCTTCGCCCCCAGAGACAATCCTCAGATCGCCATCGCGGTCTACGTAGAGAATGCCGGCTTCGGATCTACATTCGCAGCACCTATCGCCAGCCTGATGATTGAGGAATATCTCACCGGCAAGATAAAAAGACAATACCTTGAAGATTACGTCCTGAAAGTTGTAATAGCCCCTGATGGAAAAGAACAGTAACATACTTAACAGGCTCGACTGGCTGACGGTACTCCTCTGGGGCACGATGATGATAATGGGGTGGCTTAACATTTATGCTGCAGTATACAATGAGGAGTATACGAGTATTTTTGACATGTCGCAGCGTTACGGCAAACAGCTGTTATTCATTGTTGCAGCTCTTGTCCTTGCCATCTTTGTCCTGGTGACAGACAACAAACTGTATTATTTCTTCGCATGGTTCATATACGGGATGTTCGTCTTTCTCCTGCTGCTGGTCCTTGTTGTCGGCAAGGAGATAAACGGTGCAAAAGCCTGGTTTGAGTTTGGCCCGTTCGGTCTTCAGCCTTCCGAGTTTGCAAAATTTGCTACCGGCCTCGCCCTTGCCTCATATCTCAACTCAAAGAGACAGGCATTAGGATTCAGAACCATGGCAACGGCGACATCAATCATCATGGTCCCGGTCATACTCATTGCGATCCAGCCTGATATGGGTTCGGTCATTACCTATTTTGCATTTTTCATTGTGTTGTTCCGTGAGGGAATGAGCATCTATGTCTTTATCTCCGCATTGCTTGCCGTGATATTGTTTCTCCTTACCCTGATCTTCGGAACTGTCCCCGTGGCTCTCGGACTGATAATCCTGTCATTTGCTGCTCTCTGGATCTTTATCCGGAATTCGCAGGTGCTTATGGCACTGGGAGTGATGGCGGGGGCGGGCGCACTGAGCTACCTTGCAGGTCACTATATCTTCGGGGCAGGACTTGATTTAATAATCGTATTTTCAGTGATGCTCTCCGGTGCGATTTATGCATGGTATCTTTACAGGTACAGGCTTAAGATGGCGGTAATAATATACAGCTTCCTCCTGGGAGGCATACTTTACCTCTTTACCGTTGACTATGCCTTTCATGAGATACTCAAGCCTCATCAGCAGACCAGGATAAACATTATGCTGGGGATGGAGGATGACCCATACGGTACAGGATACAACCTCAACCAGTCACTCATATCCATCGGGTCTGGCGGATTTGCAGGCAAGGGCTACCTGAACGGAACGCAGACCAAGTTCAAGTTTGTCCCTGAACAGAGCACCGATTTCATCTTCTGCACGGTGGGAGAAGAATGGGGTTTCGTCGGGTCTGTGGTTGTCATTGGGCTCTTTGTACTGCTGCTGCTCAGGCTTGTGATGCTTGCCGAGAGGCAGCGGACAACATTTGTCCGCGCATATGGCTATGGTGTCTTCGCACTCTTCCTCGTCCACTTCTTCGTTAATATCGGAATGACGATAGGCGTTATGCCTGTCATCGGAATACCCCTTCCCTTCTTCAGCTACGGAGGGAGCTCCCTATGGGGGTTCACAATACTGCTGTTTGTTTTTCTCAGGCTCGACGCAGGAAGAGCAGAGTACCTCGGATGATCAGAACGGCAGCCTGATGCCCGGAGACAATACAATGCCGAACTCATTCTCAACATAGTTTATCAGTTCGGGGAAAAACTCCATGAAGTCCTCTTCAATTGTATAGTACTGTTTCTTCCAGACCCTCATGGCCCACCTCGTCTCCCTGGGCAGGGAAGTAACCGTGCTGAGGGTCTTGAGTACTCTCCTTATACCATTCATGGTCTGGTATGTCTCGAGCCAGTTGTCAATAATGAAGAAGGGCATCTTCTCACGTACCATCTCAGGAAGTATCTCGAAGTTATTGACCATGGCCCTGTAAAAGTTATAGGTAACACTCTCCAGAGGCCTTCGGGAGAAGAGATCCCACTCTTTCGTCAGGTAATGGTCATAAAGAATATCAACTATAACGCCTGCATATAACCTGTACCTGCCTGTGAAATGCATTTTACTGCGGTGTACAACAGGATGCCTGTCGGTAAAGGCATCAATATGACGATGAAGGATGATTCCCTTCCTGATAGCTTCCGGGTATTTCAGATAATCACGCCCCTTGACATAATCGCCTATGTAGTTCCCAATAATGATATTATCCGAGTCACCTGACAGATATATGTGAGCGAGGACGTTCATCCGGGATGTGTTACTACAAAGATTCTGCCAATAAGAACAGAAAAAATATATTAAGACCGAAATTCTTCAACAATATCCTGCTGATTTACTAACTGTCATATTATCAAAATATTATATAAAACAGCAGTTTTTTAGAATATGTTTAAAATCAGCTTCCAATTCAGTTACAAATTATAAATTTGCCGGACATAATTACAATGATAACCGGATAATAAATAATAAAAAACAAATATAACAAGGAGGTTTTATGTTAAAGAGGAATGTGATTATTATTGGAGCTGCCGGCAGGGATTTCCACAACTTCAATACTTATTTCCGTGACAACGAGATTTACAATGTTGTGGCTTTTACAGCAGCTCAGATACCTGACATTGACGGCAGGAAGTATCCGGCTGAGCTTGCAGGCAAGCTTTATCCTGCCGGAATACCCATTTATTCCGAGAATGATCTGCCCAGGCTGATCAGGGACTTGAATGTGGCTGACTGTGTCTTTGCCTACAGCGATGTAACATATCAGAAGGTAATGTCAATGAGTGCTATCGTCAACGCTTCCGGTGCCAATTTCATCTTGCTCGGATGGCGTGAGACAATGGTTAAAAGCACGAAGCCGGTCATAGCTGTGGGAGCCATACGTACCGGATGCGGCAAGAGCCAGACATCAAGAAGGGTCATTGAGCTGCTCATGAAAAGAGGGCTTAAGGTCGTTGCAGTACGTCATCCTATGCCTTACGGCAATCTTGTTGAACAGAAGGTTCAGCGCTTTGCGGTAGTCTCTGATCTTGCAAAACACAAATGCACGGTTGAAGAGATGGAGGAGTATGAGCCTCATGTCGTCAGGGGAAATGTGATCTACGCAGGTGTCGACTACGAAGCTATCCTGAGGGCTGCCGAGAAAGATCCGTCAGGGTGTGATGTTATCTTGTGGGATGGAGGTAACAATGACTTCCCCTTCTACACTCCTGATCTTATGATAACTGTCACCGATCCGCACAGGGCAGGTCATGAACTCAGGTATTACCCCGGGGAAGTAACGTTAAGGATAGCTGATGTCGTTGTTATAAATAAAATGGACAGCTCGGCACCTGATGACATTCAGACAGTCCGCGAAAGCATCGAGCTTGTAGCTCCCAAGGCTGTTGTGGTTGACGGGGCATCACCGATAAAGGTTGATGATCCTTCCGTTATCAAGGGCAGGCGTGTGCTGGTTGTGGAGGATGGCCCGACACTTACGCACGGGGAGATGAAGATTGGTGCAGGGGTTGTTGCTGCGAGGAAGTTTGGCGCCTCAGAGATTGTTGATCCGAGACCTTATACTGTAGGGAGACTGACCGAAACCTTTGAGAAATATCCCGGCATCGGCACTCTGCTGCCTGCAATGGGATACGGTGACCAGCAGCTGAAGGACCTGGAGACAACGATAAATAATACCGACTGTGATTCAGTTGTGATCGGCACCCCGATAGACCTTAACCGCATCATTAAGATCACCAAGCCTAACACCAGGGTCTATTATGATCTGCAGGAGATTGGCAGTCCCAATCTTGAAGAGGTGATAGACGAGTTTGTGAAGAAGCATAAGCTTTAGGCAATAGTCCGGTCAACAGTCTACAGTCCTCGGTCGGCAGTCCTGAAAAAGGCTGAACAGACTGAGGACTTTTTTTTGTTACAAGGTGGCTGCCGGCTGCTGACTGCCGGCTGCCGGCTGAATTTTTCTATCTTTACGGCAGAAACTGAGTTATGCCTGATCATAAAGCTGCTGATGTAACCATTGTTGGCTCAGGAAGCTGGGCCACCGCAATAGCCATGGTGCTTACCTCCAACGGTAAGAGAGTTGCATGGTATATTGACCGGCCGGAGATCTTCCGTCATGTGAGACGATATCATCAAAACCCCCGCTATATTACTTCGGTTAAGTTCGATCCTGACCTTATTGAGCCACTTGATGACATCAATGAAGCTGTCGGAGCGTCAGAGATCATCATACTTGTCACCCCTGCCGCCTTTCTGAAAGCGGAACTGGAAGGACTGGATGACGATGCATTCTCAGGTAAGACAGTATGCTCTGGCATTAAGGGTATTGTCCCGATAGATAATACCGTCGTAGGGGAATACATACACATGCAATACGATGTTCCCTATGACGACATAGTGATAATTACCGGCCCCAGTCACGCCGAAGAGGTGTCAATGGAGAAACTGACATATCTGACCTTTGCATCACCCGGAAGAAAGAAGGCGGAAACTGTAGCAGTCCTCTTCTCCAACAGATGGATAATGACAATTATTTCGAGGGATATTTTCGGTACCGAGTATGCAGCAGTAATGAAGAATATCTATGCCATCGCGGCAGGCATTGCTCACGGGCTGGGATACGGTGATAACTTCACTGCTGTTCTTCTGGCAAACGCTGCCGGCGAGATGAGGCGCTTTGTGGAGGCTATTTCACCTGATATCCGCGATATAACAGACTCACCTTACCTTGGCGACCTGCTTGTGACCGGCTATTCACAGTTCAGCCGCAACAGGGCGCTCGGCCACATGATAGGAAAAGGGTTCAGCGTCAGCAATGCGCTTCTTGAGATGACACAGGTGGCGGAAGGTTATTATGCCTCGGGTTGTATCAACGAGGTAAATGCAAGGGAAGGTGTTGACATGCCGATAGCCGACGCAGTTTACAGGATACTCTATAAGAACGCCTCGCCTCTGCTGGAGATAAAAGGCCTTACAAAGAGACTCAAGTAATTTATTAAACGGGTTTGAAGAGACCCCTGATGTCAGCACCTGCAAATCCCGCGTCGAACAAATATTTCGGCACGTTATTCAGCCTGCGGGCCTGCTGATCGCTTAACAGGGGATAGTGCCTTACCGTATAGGTGTAGTCACCTATGAATTCGAGATCTTCATCCGTCGTCTCCCAGTTGCGGTCGTCAAAACGAGACAGGTCGATGACGCGCGAGTAGCGCCTCAGGGTCTTCTGTGAATTAAGGTTGTAATAGAGGTCGAAGTATGACATTGTCAGTTCTCGCAGTGACCTGTACACCGGCTCACGGAAGCGCAGCACGGTGGTGTTTGATTTTGCAATGGCGCCCCAGCATCGTCCCTCGCGAAAGACAGCGATGATATGATCGTCGTCATTGTCGGCTTCAAGGTCGACTATCAGCGGAGGGTAACCCAGGTTATGCAACGCAGCAGCGGCAAACATCCCTCCGTCCATGCAATGAGCCATCCGCTCCCTCATCACCATGAGAGGAGACAGGGTTCGTTCTGTAGAATTATAGGGAATGGAATCAAGATACTCCTGGATCTTAAAC
>JALOMM010000224.1 GCA_025455535.1 Bacteroidales bacterium
AACAATCGTGGCAGGAGGTATCAAGGTCGCTCTTATAACCACCGTCTTCGGCCTCGTCGTGGCAATCATACTGCAGGTCTTCTACAACTACCTGCTCTCGAAGATCGACAGCCTCTCTAACCAGATGGAAGACTCATCGATCTCCCTCATTGATATGCTGGTTAAATACAACAAACAATAACCTGTCATGGGAGCAAGACTCAAACAGCTCACAGTGATCCTCTCGTGGGTGCTGATGGCACTCACGGTGATCTTCGCCATACTCTTCTACTTCGGAGGCGTGGTGAAGGGCACGGAGGGAACAAGATTCGAAGAGCCGACCGTAACAAACTCTTTCATCGCATACGCATACTTTCTTCTGACCATCGTCGTGCTCATTACCCTTTTCTTCAGCATCCGGAACATGGTGCTTAATCCCAAAGGGATCAAAGTGGCCCTCGTCGCTCTCGGTGCCGGGGCAGTACTGGTAGTCATCGCTGCACTGATGGCAGACAATACCGTGCTCGACCTCCCTCACTACAAAGGCAGTGACAACGTGCCGAGAACCCTCTTCTGGACTGACATAGGTCTCTATGTTGCTTACTTCCTTGCAGCCCTGGCTTTTATAGCTATCATCTATTCAGAGATATCCAAGTTTTTTAAGAAATAACCCGAACTATCCGCCCCCTGGCGGAGTAAAATATCCATCAAATGGCAAGAAGGCAAGTACCGGAAATAAATGCAGGCTCAATGGCTGACATTGCGTTCCTCCTTCTTATTTTCTTCCTGGCTGCGACAACAATGGACTCTGACACTGGACTGTTGCGCCAGCTGCCGGAGATACCTGACCCTAATGTTCCGCAGGATGTCAATCAGATCAATGACAGGAATATTCTGGAGGTGAAGGTCAATAAAGACAACCTGCTTCTTGTTGAGGGCGAACTGACAGAGTTCAGCCAGCTCAGGGATATAACCAGCAGGTTCATAATCAACGCTGACAACCTTCCCAACATGCCCGAGAAAGAGATAGTCAACCTTCCCTATTTCGGCGACGTACCGGTATCCAAGGCGGTTATTTCGCTGCAGAATGATATCGGCACAAAATACGGCGTCTATATAGCCGTGCAGAACGAACTGATAGCTGCCAGGGCAAAACTGCGTGACGACCTGGCTAAACAGGAGTTCGGCATCGCTTACGAACGGCTTGACGAAGACAGGAAAGGCGCTGTGGATGACTTCTATAAGGTGCCGATCTCTGAAGCTGAACCTAAAAGGATAGGAGAGAAATGATATGGCACGCTTCGTAAAGACAGGAAAGAAATCAGTCAAGGCGATAAGCACCTCTTCGCTTCCTGATATTGTATTCATGATTCTCTTCTTTTTCATGGCCGTAACCACCATGCGTGAGACAGACATCATGGTTACCGTCAGGATTCCTGATGCGACAGAGGGCAAGATACTCGAGAAGAAATCGCTCGCCAGCTTCATCTATATCGGTGAGCCGCTTGAGGCTCTTCAGACATTATACGGCACAGAGCCCAAGATCCAGCTTAACGACACCTTCAAGGAGATAGCAGACATTCAGGACTTTATTGCCCAGGAACGGGAGCAGCTCAATGAGGCTGACAAAACGAAGATGCTGGTGGTGCTCAAGATTGACAGGGACACCAGGATGGGTGTCGTCACCGACGTCAAGCAGGCGCTCCGGAGGGCCAGTGCCCTGAAGATCATGTATGCCAACACTAACGTTGACCAGATTACACTGCATTATTGAGCTGGTTCAGGACAGTGATCAACAAATATAACCCGGCAGTGAAAAAGGAATATCTCCTTCTTCCTGCCGGTTTCATTTGGCTGGGTGTGGGTCTTATGCTCTGCACCATGGCTTTCCGATGGCTTCAATCAGCAGTTCATCCTGTTGTATTTGCAGCAGCGGGCATAGCAGCAGGTATTTTCATTTCCATATTTGGTTTCAGCAGAGTTGCCAGAAAAAATATTGAACGCATCGAAACTCTTCCCGGAGAAAGATGCTTCTTCTCTTTCATGACTCTCAAAAGCTATCTCCTCGTGCTGGTGATGATGTCTCTTGGCATTGCCCTTCGCCACTCATCTCTTCCCAAAACGTTCCTGTCTGTTATCTATATTGGTATCGGAATTGCCCTGGCTATATCAAGCATCAGTTATTTTAAAGCATACCGGCAACCATGAGGGCCTTGATAACCATAGTACCTTTTCTCGTTGCATTATCGCTCCCCTCCTTTTCACAGGTCAGCACCTTTGGAAACTTCTCACAGGAGGAATGGGATATGAGTTCCTGTGCCTACGAACCGGCAGCCGGTGCCTTTATCATTTTCGACTCAGGCGATGTTGCTGTCAAGCCTGAGCCGGACAATAAAAGCAACGATAATACATGTGCACTGAAGATCGATTATTTCGAAATCCAGTTCACAAGACGATTAAGGATCAAGGTCATTGACAGCTCAGCCCCGGATCTGGTGAAAATCACATTTATTCTTAAAGCGGACTCTGAATTACCTGATAAGCTGGCATCCTATCGGGCAATTGTCGCCGTAAACGAGAACGGCAAGACTAAAATTACAAAGTACAATTTAAAGAACCTGCAGAGGGATAATGACGATAACGGCAATACTTTCGTTACCTGTTTCTTTGACGATATCAGCAACGGATCCATAATCGACATAGAATACAGGATTGTTTCAAATAACTTCGGAGAGCTCCCTGCCTGGAACTTTTATAACATTATCCCATCGTATTACAGTGAATACAACATTTCAGTCCCTGAGTTCCTGGTTTATGAAAATGTCCCCGGATCAGTTGATCCTGAAATTTCTGAGGGAGGTCTTGCCCGACAAAGATGCAGCGTCTGGAATCTTGGCATGGACGGTAATTATACTTTCAGAGACTATGAATATTTCTGCAATGAAAAAAGCTATATCACCCGAAATACGGTAAGTTCACCCGGATCAGGCGATAGCGGGCTGCTCCGCCATATTTTGAAGATCAACAATATAAAGGATGTTTACGGAAAACAGGTAATGTTTATCAGGAATCCTTAAAATCTCAACAAATCCGGAATATCATATCATTGATACCTTCCGCAGCAGTGTCACCCCTCCGGGGCTCCTTGCCCCCCTGTACCTGACCGTGAACTGCTGCCGCCTCCCCTTTGGGCAACAGCGTCAATAACCGCAGGTGAAGCCGTCTACGGATGTCAACCATGGCCCCTTCACCGGACTCCTGCGGTACCGCCGGCTGAGAGTAAAATTGTTGACTTTGGCTTCTGCAATTCGTAACTTTGATATTCAGACATATGATTTCAGATGTCAAGCATTATCGAAGGATATAATTACGACATCTTTATCAGCTATCGCCAGAAGGATAACAGACACGATGGCTGGGTGACTGAGTTTGTTGATAACCTGAAGGGAGAACTTGAATCAACCTTCAAGGAGGATATAAGCGTA
>JALOMM010000225.1 GCA_025455535.1 Bacteroidales bacterium
CTTCAAAAGTGATCTATCAGATGAAAGGAATCAAAATCGTTGTACTTGCCAAGCAGGTTCCTGATACCAGGAATGTCGGTCCTGATGCAATGAAGGCTGACGGAACTGTTAACAGGGCGGTCCTGCCGGCAATATTCAACCCCGAGGATCTCAATGCCCTTGAGCAGGCATTAAGGATCAAGGATATGTATGAGGGGACGACAGTTACTGTTCTCACCATGGGTCCGGGCAGGGCGGCTGAGATAATACGTGAGGGACTGTACCGTGGCGCTGATGACGGAGTGTTGCTTACTGACCGCGCGTTTGCCGGATCAGATACACTGGCCACCTCTTATGCGCTTACCCTTGCTGTCCGTAAACTGGCGCCTGACATTGTCATAGGAGGCCGCCAGGCCATTGACGGTGATACCGCGCAGGTTGGCCCTCAGGTTGCCGAGAAGCTTGGGTGGCCCCAGGTAACATATGCAGAGGAGATGCATCTTGAGAATGGCCGGATGATCATACGGAGAAGGCTCGAGAGAGGAGTGGAGACCGTCTCGGCACCGCTGCCGCTCGTGGTGACTGTTAACAGCACTGCTCCGGCATGCCGCTACCGAAATGCACGCCTGGTGATGAAGTACAAGTATGCACGCACTGACACTGAACTGCAGGTCGAGAGCACTGACTATATTGCTCATGCGCGTCCTTTCATCCGTATAACGGAATGGGGTGTCGATGCTGTCGGTGCTGACATCGAACAGCTTGGACTCTCCGGTTCTCCGACGAAGGTCAAGGAGATCGACAATGTCATCCTTCAGTCAAAGGAGGCAAAGCATCTGAGCGCTTCAGACAAGGATATAGAGTCACTGGTAAAGGAGCTGCTTGAGAGTCATACAATTGGGTGATAATTAGAAAAAAACAGACACAGTGAATAATTTATTCGTCTTTTGTGAACTTGATGAGGGGAAACCGGTAGATGTCAGCCTTGAGCTGCTGACCAAAGGCCGTTCCCTGGCAAACACCCTGGGGTGCAGGCTGGAGGCAGTCGTTCTTGGAAGTGGCATTGACGGCATCGAGAATGAACTCTTTCCCTATGGTGCTGATGTGGTTCATGTTGCTGATAATCCTGAACTTTAGCATTACAGGACTATGCCGTATACTTCGGTCATCGCCGGACTGTTCAGGCAGGAGCAGCCCCAGATTGCACTTATGGGCGCCACCACGGCGGGCCGCGATCTCGGACCGAGAGTCTCATCGGCTCTGCACAGCGGGCTGACGGCTGACTGTACCAGCCTGGAGATAGGGGATCATTATGTGAAGAAAACCGATACCACCTATAAGAATCTTCTCTATCAGATCAGGCCTGCCTTCGGAGGCAACATCATTGCCACGATCATTAACCCTGACCACCGTCCGCAGATGGCCACCGTGCGTGAGGGAGTGATGAAGAAGGAGATCGTTAACAGGAACTACAGGGGTGAACTGAAAAGGATAAATGTATCTGAATTCATCAGGCCTGAAGACCTTGCTGTCGAGATAATTGAGCGGCATATGGAGGCCCGCAGGGTTGACATCAAGTCTGCTCAGATAGTTGTTGCCGGCGGCTATGGAATGGGTTCGAAGGAGAATTTCAATCTTCTTTATGAGCTTGCCGATGTCCTCGGCGGTGAGGTGGCGGCTTCAAGAGCAGCTGTCGATGCCGGTTTCGCAGGGCATGAGCGGCAGGTGGGCCAGACAGGGGTTACTGTAAGGCCCAAGCTGTATATCGCCTGCGGCATCTCGGGGCAGATACAGCACACAGCCGGCATGAACCAGAGCGGCAAGATAATTGCCATCAACAATGACTCGATGGCGCCTATCAACAGCATTGCCGACTATGTGATCAACGGAGATGTGTCGGAGGTTATACCCAGGCTAATAAAGTTTTACAAGGCTAACGCCAGATAGATTCTCAAATTAAAACAGCGACAGCAATGGCCAATTTCTATAAGGACAACAAGGATCTGAGGTTCCATCTTACCCATCCTGGAATGGAGAAGATAGTGAGACTCAAGGAGATGGATTACAGGGACAAGGATATGTATGATTATGCTCCGCATGACTATGAAGATGCGATGGATAATTATGACAGGGTCCTCGATATCGTCGGCTCAATCTGTGCCGAGGTGATAGCCCCCAATGCTGAGGACGTTGACCATGAGGGTCCTTCCATCGTTGACGGAAGAGTGCGTTATGCCCGCGGAACGCAGCAGAATCATGAGGCTCTGACGAGAGCAGGGGTGATAGGGATGAACTTCCCGCGCAAATATGACGGTCTGAATTTCCCGATGGTGCCGTATGTCATGGCTGCCGAGCTTGTCTCGAGGGCTGACGCAGGGTTTGCAAACATATGGGGTTTGCAGGATTGCGGGGAGACCATCCTCGAGTTTGCCACTGAAGATATCAAGGATGATTTTCTGCCACGGTTCAATAAGGGGGCCACGGCGGCCATGGATCTCACTGAGCCTGATGCAGGATCTGACCTGCAGGCTGTGCAGCTGAAGGCTCATTACGACGAAGGTGCGGGTGTGTGGCTGCTCAACGGCGTGAAGCGTTTTATCACCAACGGTGATGCCGAGATATCTCTCGTGCTCGCACGTTCTGAGGAGGGCACTACTGACGGCAGGGGTCTTTCCCTGTTTGTATATGACAAGGCAGCCGGGGCTGTGACAGTGCGACGCATTGAGAACAAGATGGGTATAAAGGGGTCGCCCACATGTGAGCTGGTGTTCCGTAATGCCCCGGCAAAACTTATTGGTGAGCGCCGTATGGGGCTTATTAAATATGTCATGTCGCTTATGAACGGCGCCCGGCTGGGTGTAGGCGCACAGTCAGTGGGTATTGCACAGGCAGCCTATGAAGAGGCCCGCAAATATGCTTCTGAGAGGAAACAGTTCGGGAAGACCATCGACCAGTTCCCGGCAGTATATGAGATGCTGACAGTGATGCGCGTCAGGCTGGAGGCAATGCGTTCACTTCTCTATGAGACCGCCCGATTTGTGGACATATACAAGGGCTGGTCGTTCATCGGCGAAGAGCGTAAGCTTGAGAAGGAGGAGCGAGAGGAGCTCAAGGCCAACACACGACTGGCAGACATATATACACCCCTCGTCAAGCTCATCTCGAGTGAATGGTGCAACCGTATCGCATATGATGCGCTGCAGGTACACGGAGGGGCAGGGTTTATAAAGGATTTTCCGGTTGAAAGATTATACCGTGATGCAAGAATCACATCAATCTATGAAGGTACATCCCAGCTGCAGGTCGTTGCAGCTGTCAGGGGAGTAACCACCGGAGGATACCTGGCACAGATGAGAGAATATGAGAAGGCAGAGGTAAGGCCTGAGATGGAACATATTCGTAAAACCCTCGCTGGCATGACTGATGATTTTGAGAAGACTGTGGCTGCTGTCGTGTCAGCCGGCAATAATGAACTTACCTAT
>JALOMM010000031.1 GCA_025455535.1 Bacteroidales bacterium
TGTATGATAATATGATCTTTGCAGTTCCAGTGTCCCATCCCAGGGCTGGTTCGGCAGCAGTAAAGCCATTTCCTGCATGCCACAGGGCCAGTCCGCACATTATCTCCCTGTAAAGCAGCTCGGCACCTAAATATGTTACAGTATTACCGTCCTGGACCTGCAGGGAAACCGAAGGGGTCACTGTGAGGCTGCTGCTGCCGGGCTCAAATGACGTTCCGGCATTGAGCGTATAAAGCCTCTTCAGCCTGTTATGATCCTGGTGCCGGTCACTGAGCCATGGCTGTGTGAGGTGCATGACAGCAAAGCCACCGTACCATGCTCCTCTGGAGACGGTGATCCCTGCGCCCAGATCGAAGAGAGTGATATTTCCTGAAGTGATTGCCTCGGAAGATATCCCGGTATACCCCAGAAACGGGTCTATATCTTCCGGCAGGATCACCGAGCCTGCCCTGATGCCACGGTGTACCAAAGAAGCCGTAAGACCGGCACTGAAATAAATATCTTTCCCGGCCCGAAGGTGATAAGCATAGCTCGACCCTGCCCTGAAATCATTCATCACATCGCCAAGCATGTCATCAGAAAGCCATATGCCCACCCCGCCGTGCAATGGTGAAGAGTAGTCATTATATGACCCGTATACTGACCTTAGGCCGTATCCGTTGCCGGGGAGGAATGAATAGCATGAGAGCCTCATCTCCGGTTTTCCGGCTGCCCCGGTAAATGCCGGATTATACATGAAGTGCAGTCCTGACATGGCACCGTACCATGTATCCTGACCCTTAAGGGTGAGTCCGGATAAAATGATTATCACAACAGCCGTGCACTTTATGACTTTCATGGCTACTTATCAGCAATATCAACGATTCAGTGACGTTAATATTTTGCCTGAGGATTCATCTTTCAGGGGGTAAAGATAATCGACTTAACTATCTTTGCGCAGATGAGACTGAAATGTCTGCTGTTCACATTATCTATGATTCTGCCGGTGCTGCAGGCATCCGGCCAGGGATATGCTTCCGCATCGGTGCTCGGCAAAGGCAGATGGGTTAAGATCGCCGTGACCGAACCTGGTGTATACAGGCTTGACTGGTCACAGTTAAAGGATATGGGGTTTAGCGACCCTGCCTCCGTTGTGCTGTATGGCAACAACACGGGGCAACTCTCATTCTACAATGACGGATCAGCCCCTGACGATCTGAGGAAGATAGCCTTTAAGGCTGAAAAAGGGAGTGACGGCATTTTCAATGAGGGCGACTACCTTCTCTTTTACGGTGAGGGGACCCACCGTTGGATATATAACAGAGTTTCACGATCATATGAATTTCGGAGGCACCACTACTCGGACACTGCATTTTACTTTGCAACCTCACAGGCGGGTAGTGCTGCCTCGATAACGGCAGAATCGCCGCCTGCTCAGCCGTATAACCGCAGCTCATCATCACACGATGTCACCTTCAGGCATGAGAATGAGGTCGTTAACCTGATCCGCTCAGGCAGGGAATGGTCTCAGCAGGCAGCCCCCGGCGTCGAGAACAACATCACACCCCGTTTCAGCAACCTTGTGCTTAACGAAAAGATCATCTACAGGTTAAGGGTCCTTGCCCGGTCAGAAAACAGCAGCTCTTTCACAATGAAACAGGGAGCCGCCGTTATTAAAACAGTGACTGTCGCTCCGGTAAATATTTCCGATATCAACGGCGTTTATGCCAACATAGCAACTGCAGCGGACTCAGTACTGCCCTCCTCCGCATCACCCTCCTTCGGCCTGGTGTTCAATAACAATGGTAACCTCTCTGCCGCCGGATATGCAGACTATGTAGATTACACCGCACGGGCTCACCTGGTCTGTTCCGACAGGCAACTGATAATAAGCGACTCACGCTCCGCCGTGCCATCAGCCGTAACCCGCTTCAGCGTAACATGCTCCGTGCCGCTGCAGGTCTGGGATGTCACCGAACCCTCTGCTCCCAGGGCCATGGAGACACAATCTTCAGGTGGCATCACTACCTTCACTGCAGCCACCGACAGCCTCCGCAGATTCGTTGCATTTTCAGCACAGAACCTGCTGCGCCCGGTGATCATAAAGACTCCGGTAACAAACCAGGATCTCCATTCCCTTGCTCCGCCTGATATGATCATTGTATCGCATCCGCTGTTCCTGGATCATGCTGCACGTATTTCAGAACTGCACCTCAATGACGACGGAACATCTTCGGTTATTGTAACCCCGGAACAGATATACAATGAGTTTTCGGGAGGGATACCCGATGCGGCAGCAATAAGAAACTTCATAAGGATGATGTACAGGAGAGGCCTTGAGACCGGCTCCCCTCCGGGCTATCTCCTCCTCCTCGGTGACGGATCATATGAGAACAAGACACCTCCTCCCCGGAACCCTTCGTTCATTCCCACCTGGCAGTCAGTCAACTCACATATAGGAGTACTCTCATTCACCTCAGACGATTTCTACGGACTGCTTGACGACGGAGAGGGTGAGGCAGACGGTTATCTCGACATAGCCATAGGCAGGCTGCCGGCAGCAGATACAACATCAGCGGGCATCATGGTGAGAAAGATAGCTTCGTATATGAACTCCTCAGCCATGGGGCCATGGCGAAACATGCTCTGCCTGGTGGCTGATGACGAAGATGCCAACCTGCACATGTCAGACGCGGAAATACTCGCAGCTACGGCAGCAGATGAGGCCCCTCCCCTGACCGTCGACAAGATCTACCTCGATGCCTTTCGCCAGGTGACATCGGTCTCAGGCAATTCATACCCGGACGTTGTAAAGGCAATCAATAACCGTATCGCCTCAGGATGTCTGATATTCAACTATGTGGGCCATGGCAATGAATCAGGTCTTGCGCACGAGAGAGTCGTCAGGACTGACGATATAAACTCATGGAAGAACAGTGCGATGCTCCCCTTGTTTATCACCGCCACATGCGAGTTCTCACGGTTCGATGATGTTGAAATAAATCCGGCTAACGGTTCTGTAGCCGCGAGGACATCAGCCGGTGAAATGGTGCTTCTCAATCCTGACGGAGGGGGAATTGCGCTGATGAGCACTACAAGAGTCGTCTATTCAGCCCCGAATTTCACTCTCAACTACAACATATATAAAAATGCCTTTGCAACTGCGCCGGACGGTCGGGCCATGAGGATGGGAGACATCATCAGGCAGGCCAAGATCAGCTCAGGCCCCGGGATGAACAAACGGAACTTCCTGCTCCTGGGCGACCCTGCCCTGAGACTGGCCTGGCCTGTGAAGGGGCAGATAGTGACGGATTCAATAAACAGGGTATCGGTTGAAAACGCAACCGACACGCTGAAGGCCCTCTCTCTGGTTTCCGTAAGCGGGCATCTTGAGGAGAACAGCGGAAGCCTGATGAATGACTTCAGCGGGGAGGTGGAAGCCGTCATCCTTGACAAGGCCCGAAACATAAGCACCCTTGCCAACGACGGCGGATCGCCGATGAGCTATAAGGTGACCGGCAGCACTATCTTCAGGGGCAAGACAAGTGTGATAAACGGACTCTTCAACTTCTCGTTCATCGTGCCGCTTGATATCAACTACACCTTCGGCCCGGGGATGATGACATACTATGCCCGAAACGAAACGGAAGATTTGAACGGAAGCTTCTCGGATTTCATTGTCGGAGGATTCTCAGATACCGGTATTGATGACACCGAAGGGCCGGAAATCAGACTTTTCATGAATGATACCCTTTTTATCGGGGGAGGCATCACTGATGACAGTCCCACACTGCTTGCCCTCTTCGAAGATGAGTCAGGCATCAATGCCTCCGGATCAGGAATCGGTCATGATATCATCGCCTGGCTTGATGACGACATGTCAGATGCAGTGGTGCTTAACAGCCTCTACAGTGCAGACATAGGTGGCCACACTTCCGGAAGCCTGAAATACCCCGTCTTCATAACGGAGAGAGGTGAACATACTGTCTCACTGCGGGCATGGGATAACCTTAACAATCCGTCGGTGGCAACCCTGAGTTTCGTCATGGAGAGCAGCGGAAGATTCAGACTGACAGATCTCCTTTGCTATCCCAATCCGGCAACCGATGAAGCATGGTTTACAGCCGGACATAACAGACCTGACAGTGAGATAGATATCACCATTACCATCTACAGTACAGCCGGAAACGCTCTGAAGCGAATCAGGGAGAGGGTTCCGAGCACCGGCTATCAGCTTCCTGACATCTACTGGGATGGCTGTGACGACAACGGAGGAAGGGTCACCCGGGGTCTTTATATCTGGCGTGCCGAAGCGGTCACGGATGAGGGGGAGAGAGCCTCTTCGTCAGGGAAGATCATCATTTTGTAATACAATACAATAACTCTCCCTTTTTTTTGTTTTATATTTGCACAAATTTCTGAAAAACGATATAATGAAAACTAAGGCGCTGATATTTAGCTCATTAATTTTAATAATGGTATCCGTTATCCCTGTTGCTGCTCAGCCGGATGATTACCTGAATGTCATACAGACAGTGGTTCCGTTCCTGACCATCGCGCCTGATTCACGTTCAGGAGGCATGGGTGATGCGGGTGTGGCAACAACGCCTGATCTGTACAGCATGCACTGGAACCCGGCCAAATATGCTTTCATTGACGGAAACGGAGGGCTGGGAATCGCATACTCACCCTGGCTGAGATCACTTGTACCCGACATCAGCCTTGCCAACCTTGCCGGATATTACAGGATCGACAGCCGCCAGGTTCTTGCCGGCAGCCTCATGTACTCATCCCTGGGGTATATAGAATTCACTGATGAATATGGCAACTATATACGCTCCTATAAGCCAAACGAATTTTCGGTTGACGCAGCCTACTCACGACTGTTCTCCAAGAACTGGTCAGGGGGCGTGGCAATGAGGTTCATATATTCTAACTTAACGGGTAACCAGGTAGTAAACGAAACAGCAACTAAAGCAGGCACAGCCTTTGCAGCAGATGCCTCTGCCTATTATACAACTCCCATAAAACTCGGCGAAAAAGCCGGAACCATCTCAGCCGGGGTAAATCTTTCGAATATCGGTTCAAAGATGAACTACACTGAGGACGATGACCCTTTTTTCATACCCATGAATATGAGGCTGGGCACAACAATGACTGTAAATCTTGACAGATATAATTCACTCGGGTTTTTGGTTGATTTTAACAAACTGCTCGTTCCCACCCCTCCTATTTATGATACTGACGGGACAACCATCCTTATGGGAAAAGATCCGAATGTTTCAGTACCGGTGGCTATCTTCCAGTCGTTCTATGATGCGCCGTACGGTTTCTGGGAGGAGATCCGTGAAGTAATGTTCTCCATCGGAGTGGAATACTGGTACAATCAGCAGTTCTCGCTCCGCACGGGTTATTTCAACGAGGCAGAGATAAAGGGTAACAGGAAGTATTTCACCGCAGGGGTAGGCTTCAGGCTGAATGTATTTACAATCGACTTCTCTTATCTTATTCCTCTCACACAAAATAATCCGATGGCTAATACAATGAGGTTCTCTCTCGGCTTTGAGTTTGACTCATTGCGCAACGTCTCCAAGAAATAATTTTATGAACCTCCGTCACAGGATTGGACAGGGGATTGATTTTCATCGCCTTGAAGAGGGGCGTGAGCTCTGGCTCGGAGGGGTGCATGTTGTTTCAGACAGGGGATGCGTTGCTCACTCTGACGGTGACGTTCTCATACATGCCATCTGTGATGCACTGCTGGGAGCGGCAGGGATGAATGACATAGGGACGTACTTTCCCGATACATCAGAGGAGTTCAGGGGGATAGACAGCAAGATACTCCTGAAGCGTACTGTCGGTATGATAAAGGAAAAGGGTTACAGGATTGTAAATATAGACAGCACCATCTGTCTCGAGACCCCCAGGATAGCCCCATACATCAGTGCCATGCGCACAACGATGTCTGCCATAGCTGAGATCTCACCCGATGCATTGACGGTTAAGGCCACCACAACAGAAAAGATGGGGTTCACCGGACGTGGCGAGGGGGTCGTTGCGATGGCCGTATGTCTTATCGCCGACCGCATCCCGGATAATGTTTGAAAGTCCGTAAAGTCGAAAGTCTGTAAAGTCGAAAGTCCGTAAAGTTACGCAGTGTAAGTATCTGAATATCAATTCTTAATTCTTAATTCTTAATTTTTAATTCTGCACGACCGAGGACTTAGCTGAAAATCGAATCTACAAGGCTATCGTCAGCCATGGATGGCATTGTCACCACAAGTCCGGGTGTCCGTTCCATCTCCCTCGTCACGGCAGCCACGGCTCCGCTGTTTCTTGCCCAGCTCCTCCTGGCGATGCCGTTGTTCACATCCCAGAAAATCATTGACTTCAGACGTCGGCCGGCAGCTGCACCGCCGTCAAGGACCATCCCGAAGCCGCCGTTTATCACCTCGCCCCAGCCGACCCCTCCGCCGTTGTGCAATGAGACCCATGTGGCACCGCGAAAGGCGTCGCCGATCACGTTCTGAACAGCCATGTCGGCCGTGAACCTTGAACCGTCATAGATATTCGATGTCTCGCGGAAAGGTGAGTCGGTGCCTGAGACATCATGATGATCACGGCCGATGACCACGGGACCTCTCACAATGCCTGAGGCGATGGCATCGTTGAAAGCTTCCGCTATCAGGGCCCTGCCCCGTGCATCGGCATAAAGTATTCTCGCCTGCGATCCCACGACAAGCCTGTTTTTTGCCGCCTCTCTTATCCAGTGAATATTGTCAGACAACTGGAGGCGAATGTCATCGGGCGATTCCTCCATCAGCTTTTCAAGCACGGTGGCAGCAATGTTATCGGTCGCCTCCAGATCAGACTGCTGCCCTGAGCAGCATACCCATCTGAAAGGTCCGAAGCCGTAGTCGAAACACATCGGGCCCATGATATCCTGTACATATGACGGGTATCTGAATCCGCCCGCACCGTCAGATATATCTGCTCCGGCGCGCGATGCCTCGAGCAGAAAAGCATTTCCATAGTCAAAGAAATAGGTGCCGCTGGCAGTGTGCCTGTTTATCGCTTTCACCTGCCGGCGCAGGGATGCCTGTACCAGCTCCCTGAACCTGCCGGGATCGTCAGACATCATCTCATTTGCCTGATCGAAGGTGATGCCGGCAGGATAGTACCCTCCTGCCCACGGGTTGTGGAGCGAAGTCTGATCAGATCCGAGATCGGCCCATAACTCCTCATCGGCAAATTTCTCCCATACATCAACTATGTTCCCATGGTAGGCAAGGGACACGGCCTCGTGCGATCTGACGGCCTCCCTGGCACGGTCTGCCAGCGTCGTTATGTCTGTATAAACCTCGTCAACCCATCCCTGTGTATGACGTGTTCTGATAGCCTTGGGGTTGACCTCTGCGATTACAGATACCATCCGGGCAATAGTGCCTGCCTTGGGCTGGGCGCCTGACATGCCCCCCAGTCCGGAGGATATGAATAACATACTGCGGTTGCCGGTTTGTGATGCGTCACTTATCCGTCGCGCAGCATTGAGCAGCGTAATGGTGGTTCCGTGCACTATCCCCTGAGGACCGATATACATGTATGACCCGGCGGTCATCTGACCGTACTGTGAGACACCCAGGGCATTGAACCTCTCCCAGTGCTCCTGTGATGAATAGTTGGGTATCACCATCCCATTGGTGACGACAGCCCTCGGCGCCTCAGGATGGGACGGGAACAACCCCAGCGGATGACCTGAATATATCACCAGCGTCTGCTCGTCAGTCATCTCCGCAAGGTATTTCATCGTCAGCCTGTACTGGGCCCAGTTCTGGAAGACAGCGCCGTTGCCGCCGTAAGTGATAAGTTCATGCGGATGCTGGGCCACGGCCGGATCCAGATTGTTGGTTATCATCAGCATTATCGCTGCCGCCTGCACTGACCTGTGGGGATATTCACCGACAGGCCTGGCCTTCATCTCATAATGAGGACGATAACGGTACATATAAATACGGCCGTGATCACGCAGCTCAGCAGCAAACTCGGGAGCGAGTACTTTATGAAGACTAGCGGGGAAATAACGGAGCGCGTTGCGCAGCGCCAGTTTCTTTTCATCGGTTGTCAGCAGGTCTCGCCGGCGCGGTGCATGATTGACATCAGGATCATAAGGTCTTGCTTCGGGCAGATAACCGGGTATGCCCTCCAGGATTTGTGATTTGAAATCGTTCATGATTATGGATGTTTATCAACCGCGAAACAAATATATTAAAACATGTAGAGACGTAGCATGCTACGTCTCTGCGGGTTGATACAAAACAATATGTTTGTGTTTATTTTTCGTTCACGATCTCGTCGTCGACCAGGATGCGGCCGCAATATTCGCAGACGATGATCTTCTTTCTCGACCTGATGTCAAGCTGCCTCTGTGGCGGTATCTGGTTGAAACAGCCTCCGCATGCATCACGCTGAACAGAAACGACGGCAAGGCCGTTACGGGCGTTTGACCGTATTCGTTTATAGGCCGTCAGCAAACGCTCCTCGATCCTGGTCTGAAGTTCCGTTGACCTGTCATCAAGCTGCTCCTCTTCCTTTTTGGTATCACGGGTGATATCATCCAGCTCGGCTTTCTTGCCATCGAGGTCACGCCTTCTCTCTTCGAGTGCTGCCACAGCCTCTGCCATCACCTCTTTCTTCTCGGCCGTCTGTGCGGTGAACTCACGTATCTTCTTGTTGCACAGCTCTATCTCCAGGGTCTGGAACTCTATCTCTTTCGAGAGCGAGTCATATTCACGGTTATTGCGTACGTTATTCTGCTGCTCTTCGTACTTCTTGATGAGTGCCTGCGAATTGGTGATCTCGTTATTCTTTGACGCCACTGACTTCTCAAGCTCGGTGACCTCACTCTTAAGGTTGTTGATCCTCGTCTCCAAACCCTCGACTTCATCCTCAAGGTCCTGCACCTCAAGAGGCAGCTCTCCGCGGAGAGTCCTTATCTTGTCAATCTCTGAGTCAACAAGTTGAAGAGAATAGAGTGCCCTGAGTTTTTCTTCTATGGTAAGTTCTGGTTCAGCAGTCTTGGTCTGTTTCATAATCAGAAATAATTAATCGGGTTTGTTTTTATCCCGGAAAACCGGAGTGCAAATTTAGGAAATTTTTTATTAATCAGGTCGTAGAGTATCTCCAAAGAATATTTTTCGCTTTCGTAGTGTCCGATATCAGCAACGAGCATCTCCCGGGGGGCTTCTGTGAATGCGTGGTATTTGACGTCGCCGGTGATGAAGGCGTCGGCGCCGGCGCGGAAGGCGTCACTGATGAGCGAGGCACCTGCTCCTCCGCATACCGCCACTGTCTTCACGGTGCGTTCCGGGTCGCCGCTGTACCGTATCACCGGTGTGCCGGCAAGCTGCCTGAGCCTCTCCAGAAGCTGAGTGCCGGTGAGAGGTGCGGCGAGAGTACCTATTGTGCCCGCGCCGGCGCCGTAGTACGTGTTCTCAAGGGCAATGAGGTCATAAGCCACCTCCTCATAGGGATGAGCGGCCAGGAGAGCCCTTATGCATGAGCCCGCAAGATGGTCAGGCATGACAGCCTCTATCCTCACCTCCGGCTCGGTATGATATTCACCTGCAGTGCCTGCCCAGGGAACAGCCCCCTCACCGGCCCGATAGGTACCCTCCCCGTGAATATTGAAGCTGCACCTGTCATATTTGCCTATATGACCGGCCCCTGCTTCAAACAGCGAATCCCTGACAGTGTCAGCATGCGAAACGGGAACGAAGGTTATGATTTTTAAAAGTCTGCCCTTCAACGGCGCCAGAACCCTGGTGTTTTCCAGCCCCACCTTTGCGGCCAGCACATGACTCACTCCCCATGAGAGATTATCAAAGCTGGTATGTGCGGAATAAACGGCGATACCCTTCGTGATGGCTGCCGCGACACATCTCTCGGCCTCACTGCCGAAGGCTAACCTCTTCATTGGTGAGAATATCAAAGGGTGGTGAGAGATGATCAGCCGGCATCCGTGCATCCCGGCTTCATTGATGACATCCGCAGTGACATCCACTGTCAGCAGCACTGAGTCAATGACCGCGGAAGGGTCTCCCACCTGAAGCCCACTGTTGTCATAATGTTCCTGAAAGGCCGGCGGAATGATCTCCTCCAGCCAAGCAACAAACTCACGCAGCGTCACTGCCATATTCTCAGTTTATTTCACCCCTGATCTCAAGGAGCATCTCCCTGATATTGCGAAGAGTGT
This sequence comes from Bacteroidales bacterium, assembly GCA_025455535.1. Lineage (GTDB taxonomy): Bacteria > Bacteroidota > Bacteroidia > Bacteroidales > VadinHA17 > SR-FBR-E99. The sequence goes on from JALOMM010000031.1 coordinate 10,232, forward strand.
CAGCTATCTCCAGCCGGTAATCAGCCTCCTCGCGACCGCTTTTAAGATATTTCCTTGCCCCGTCAAGGGTCATGCCCCTTTCACGGAGGAGATGATGTATAAGCCTGAGGTTCTTTATGTCTTCCGGCATGAAGAGCCTGTTCCCCTTATTGTTCTTTTTAGGCTTCAGGATATCAAACTCCTTCTCCCAGAATCGGATGGTAGACACCGGTTCAGAGAACATTTCAGCCACTTCTCCGATCTGGTAAAACAGTTTTTCGGTTTTCTTTTCCCTGTAAGGCATTGTCTGTTCCCTTAATCAGTCGAACGATT
>JALOMM010000032.1 GCA_025455535.1 Bacteroidales bacterium
AGCATCTTACCCACATCGGCGAGTATGGCACCGGCAATAAGAACATCCATGTTAACCGGCAGGTCATCCCTGAAGAAGTGATTCATCTTCTCACCTGCATCTCTTGCGATATGCACAACGCAACGCTTATGATCCATGAATGTGACCTTGAGATCCGGGCCGCAAAGGAGAGTGAAAGGTATGCGGTTCAGGTCATCAGCCTTGAGCACGCTTCTTTCAAGAGCCAACTCCCACGTGCTGGCGGTCTTTTCCCTGAGATCAGGATCTTTTATCCATTCCAGCTCAGGCCATAATCTCTTTATCTCTTCTGTCATGGCTTATTATCTAAGTCTGGTAATTATTGCATCTGTCATTTCCGTCGTGGAGGCGGCACCCATCGCTATGACCTCAGGTTTGCCGGCAAGCTTCATCATATCGTATGTCTTCACCCTGCCCTCCTCGATAACATCGGCTATTGCCTTGCGGATACGCACGGCAATGGCCTTCTCATCAATATAATCAAGCATCATGCAGGCTGACTCTATCATGGCAACGGGGTTGACTATTGAGACATCATATCCGGCATACTTGGGTGCCGAACCGTGGGTGGGTTCAAATACACCTATCCCGTCTTCGGAGAACTGGGCACTGCATGCAAATCCCAGACCGCCAATCAACCCGGCAAATGCATCAGAGACAATGTCACCGAACATGTTGCCCGCAACAATCACTCCGTAATCCTCCGGATTCTTCGTCAGCCACATCATCTGGGCATCAATGTTCGTATTCCAGAGCTGCACACCGGGAAAATCAGTTTTCTGCATCTCCTTGGCTATCTTCCACATAAGGCCTGAGGTCTCACGAATGACATTGGGTTTTTCGCAGACAGTGACTGACTTGTAACCGTATTTCAAAGCATATTCAAATGCTGCCCTCACAATCCTTTCCGTGTATTTCCAGGTAAAGATCCGGGTTGAGATTGCCAGTTCCTCCCTGGGGCACCATCCGAAATTCTCACGGAACTTTGGATGAGTCATCAGAGCGTCATAAACCTGCTGCGGAGGGTTTGACCACTCAACGCCTCCATACAGCCCTTCAGTATTCTGCCTGAAGATGACGACGTCAACCATTGGCTCCTCAGGTGCGCCATCCTTACCGCGGCGTATGAAGTTAAGAGGATTGCCCTTATAGCTGCGGCAAGGTCTGACACATATGTCCAGTCCGAAATGCTGCCTCAGTCCTACAATAGGGCTGCTGTAATTGAACCCCTTCCCCTGCAGCTCCGGCGCGAGCTCGGCCACTGCCTCATCCTTGGGCTTTGACGTTATGGCGCCAAACAGTGCGATCTTATGCTTTGCTATCAGGTCTATGGTTCTCTGCGGAAGCGGATTGCCTTCCCTGCACCAGAAATCCCATCCGATATCACCATAAATATATTCTGCATCAAAGCCTGCAGCATCAAGAACGCGCAGGGACTCTTTCAATACTACTGCGCCAATGCCGTCACCGGGAAGCGCAACTATCGTACGTCTGGCCATATATCACAGTTTACTTATTTGTTACCCGGTAAAAATATAGTTTTATTTGTGTTAAAAAAAAGACTTTCAGCAGATAAAATCTCATCCCTCTTGCATGGGAAAAAAACTATATTTGCCGTTTACAATTTATCACACACTAAAAGTCTGTAAAAGCATGGGGCAACTGTCGGATATTAAACCAAGGAAGGTATGGAGCTATTTTGAAGAGATCTGTACAATCCCCAGGTTATCGAAAAATGAAGGAAAAATAAGGGAATATCTTCTCGATTTTGCAAGGAGGAACAACCTGGCAGCAAAGGAGGATGAATCAGGTAACATACTTATTGTAAGAGATGCCTCCCCGGGACGCGAGCAAGTGATGACCGTTGTGCTTCAGAGCCACCTTGATATGGTTGGTGAAAAGAATGCTGCACACCCTCATGACTGGGAGAGAGATCCGATAATTCCTGTTGTTGACGGGAAATGGGTTGGTGCAAGGGGCACAACCCTCGGTGCGGATGACGGTATTGGTATTGCTGCCCAGATGGCCCTGCTGACCGATCCTTTCATTCAGTGCGGCAGACTGGAGTGTCTCTTTACCGTTGACGAGGAATCAGGGATGACGGGAGCTATCAACCTTAAACCCGGGTTCCTGACAGGAAAGATATTGCTGAACCTTGACTCTGAGGATGAGGGGATACTGTTCATCGGCTGCGCAGGGGGAATAGATACACAGGCGATCTTACCATATTATCCTGAAAAGGTCGCGGCAGGAGACCGGGCAATGAATATTTCGGTTACCGGGCTCCACGGGGGTCATTCAGGCGACGAGATACACAAGGGTTACGGCAACTCAATAAAGATCATTTCTGCTTTGCTGCAGAGTCTTGAGAAAAAATTCGGAATTCGCATCAGCAGTTTCACAGGAGGAAACCTTCGTAATGCAATCCCCAGGGAAGCATTCGTTACCATCACCTTCAACCCGGCAGATGAAGAATCCATTCTCGCAGCTGCATCGGAGTATCAAAAAATGGTCAGGCAGGAATTCGGGCCTCTCGAGCCTGACCTGAAGATCGCTGCCACGCCTGCCGATATGCCGTCAACGGTTATTGACGCTGCGACACAGCACAAACTGCTCAATGCTCTCAGTATTGTACCTCACGGAGTGCTGGCATGGTCAAGAGATATGCCTGATCTGGTGGAGACTTCCAGCAACCTGGCAACAATACGACTGACCAGTGACAATAAGATCCATGTAGTTACTACCCAAAGGAGCTCTTCGGAAGAGGCAAAACATTTCGCTGCAATGAAGGCTGAGGCCAGCTTTGACCTTGCCGGAGCAAAAGTAACTCATTCAGACGGTTATCCGGGCTGGAAGCCCAACATGAACTCTGCGATACTGCACCTGATGATAGAATCATATCGGAAGCTTTTCGGCAAGGTTCCCCAGGTAAAAGCCATCCATGCAGGACTTGAATGCGGCCTTATCCTTGAAAAGTACAAAGGGATCGATATGATCTCATTCGGACCCACAATTAAGGGAGCTCATACACCTGAAGAGAGGATCGAGATCGAGACTGTACAGATGTTCTGGGATCTGCTGGTTGACGTACTGAAACACATCCCCGAGGAGAAATGAGCACCGCATACAGGACATAGCCAGCCGGAAGGAAGATCTTCAAAGGCTGTCCCCGGTAATACATCATTCTGCTCATCTCCGGTCTCCGGATCATAAATGTATCCGCATACGAGGCATCTGTATCTGTTCATCTGGCAAAGATATTAGTTAATATTTTACTTTTCGTACAGCATCGATTACGGTCCCGTCAACCCATTTTATGGCTGCCACAACCCTCTCATCAAAAGCAGCCTTGTCAGGCTTTCCGCATATTCTTTCAGCTGTCTCTCTCAACTCCTCAATAGTTACAAGCGGCAGTCCCTTGCCCTTTACAGAATCAATCAGATCCTCCCTTCGCGGATTGATGGCAATGCCCCTCTCTGTAATTATTACATCAATCAGTTCTCCGGGTCCGCACAGGGTGGTAACGCGGTCCACGATTACCGGTATTCTGTCACGGAACAGCGGAACGGGTATTATCACATTCCTTGCATGAAGGCAGTTCTGCCATCCTCCGATGCCGTGAAGCAGGAGGCCGTCAGAGTGAGTGACGACGTTACCGTTGAATCCGGTATCTATCTCTGTGGCACCAAGTATCATGATATCCATCATCGTTGTCAGGTTGCCCTTCGAATGATAGTTATAGGCATTAAAGACCGGGTACGGAATATGGTTGGGGTTGATCTCCACAGACCTCACTGCATCAAGGTCAAAGGCCTGTGCGTCAAGAATATAACCCATCTGACCCTCTTCCAGCATGCTGACCATGTATTTGGTGCTGCCTCCGAAACCGAAGCGGAACTTCCATCCCTTTCTCCTGAGTATCTCATGTGCATAAACTGCTATTGCCAGGCTGGTCCCTCCTGCTCCTGCCTGCATGGTCGCTCCGTCGCGGAGTAGACCAGACTTTTCAAGGAATGAGGCTGTCAGCTCAGCTATCAGTAACCTGTCGGGGCTTTTGGTTATCTGCGTTGTTCCTGATACTATCTTCTCGGGTATGCCGATCTTGTCTACCAGCACCACGCAGTCAACATAATTGCCTTCTATCTCCATAGGGAAACAAGGCAGGTCTACAAGGTTATCAGTCACAACGATAACCCTGTCAGCAAACATGTAGTCAGCCTTGGCATATCCAAGGACGCCGGTTGCCGATGGACCTCCGGTACCTTTTGCATTCCCGAATGAGTCAGCGGCCGGTGCGGAGAGGACGGCAATATCTATTCTGACGTCGCCATCCTGTATGGCCTGCACCCTTCCTCCGTGCGAGCGAAGCACAGCCGTTCCCTTCATCCTCCCTTCGGAGACGAATCTGCCAAGTGGCCCGTTCATGCTCCCCTCAATCCGGTTTACCGTTCCGTTTTCGAGATACTCAATGACCGGGTCATTGCAGGGGAACGATGCTGAAGGAAACCACACCAGGTCTTTCACTCCCATTTCAGCAGCTATTTCAAATATCTGGTTGCTGATAAGATCGCCGTCGCGAAGGTGATGGTGCGTTGAGATGGTCATGCCGTCTTTCAGCCCGCACTTCACCAGCGCCTCCCTGAGAGAACTGATTACCTTGTTGTTGTCTTCAGGATAATCGATGCATGTCGGTATTGATGGCGCATACTTTCTTCCGGAAGGGCGGTGTTTCCCCACACCCTTGAAAGGGACGGCTTCCGTGCCGTTGATCTCATCCGGCACCAGGCGGCCGGCCGCGTTCTCTATCAATTTCATGACCTGATCATCTTAGATGTTATTCCTTTCCCTCCTCTTCAATCCAGTTCTGTGGGATTATTTCCAGGCGTAGAGCAAGGTCTATCGTTTTCTGTGCTCTTGCCACCACAGGCGGATCGATCATCTTCGATCCGAGTGCCACCACACCAAGCCCCCTGGAAAGTGCATCGCGGTATGCGATAACTATCTTTCTGGCCCTGTCGATCTCTTCAGGCGCTGGAGAGAAGCCCTTCCGTATTACTGCAATCTGACGCGGATGTATGCAACCCATCCCCTCGAAGCCCATTGCTTTCGATGAGAGCACATTACTGAGGAGACCATCCATATCACCCACATCGGAGAAGACGGAGTCGATGGCCTGGATGCCGGCAGCCCTTGCTGCCACAACGATACGGTTACGGGCATAGAGTGACTCTGAACCCTCTTTTGTCCTTTGTACTCCAAGATCAGCGGTATAATCTTCCAGCCCGATGGCCATAGCTACCACATTTGGTGATGCGGTTGCAATTTCATAGGCTCTCTCCACACCTTTTGCACTCTCTATGATCGGCATCAGAAGCACTGTATCGTTCTGACCCTCCCTCTTCTTTACAGAGGCAATCGTCTCGTCAACCATGCGGAGAGCATCTGCATCCTCGCATTTCGGAATCAGGATGAGGTGAACGTTGTGAGGTATGACACTCTCAAGGTCAGTCAACCCGCGCTCTCCCTGGTTTATCCTAACCATTCTTTCAGCTCCGTAGAAATCTACTGCCCTGAGAGCATTCCTGACAAGGATCCGGGCCTCATCCTTTCTGTCAGGAGCAACGGAATCTTCCAGGTCAAGGATGATGCCATCGGGTGAATGAAGTCCGGCATTCAGGAACATGCCGGGATTGTTTCCGGGCAGATATAGCCTTGAAAAGCGAAACCTCTCCCTGGCTGAGTGATAGATGTTCTCCGGGATCATCACGGGCAGGAACGAAGCCTCAGTACCTGTCAGCATCTTTACCGCAGCCTCTACTCTGGCCGCTATCACGAAGGGGAGGGCACCGCTGTCAACCACTGACAGCTTCGCGTTCTCCACACCGAAGTATTTAAGCAGTTCCCGGCACTGCCTTTCGATTGCATTGCCATACATGCTCTTCACCTTCGACTTGAGGTTCAGCTCCACTCCTCCTGAACCTTTTATTTCGAGTGTCACCTCAACGTCAGACCTGACCTTCGGACCGGCATTGCCGGTAATTGCCTGCTTCATCTCCGCTCTCTTAGGTAGTTAATACAAACTTAAGTAATTATCCCAGATAACTGAGTAATATCCCCGCTGCTATGGCTGACCCGATCACTCCGGCGACATTGGGACCCATTGCATGCATCAGAAGATGGTTTGTTTTGTCTTCCCTCAGTCCTTCCATCTCAGATACGCGGGCACTGTCAGGCACCGCGGAGACACCTGCGTTACCTATCAGAGGGTTGATCTTGTCACCTTCAGGCAGAAAGATATTCATGACTTTTGCAAAAAGAACGCCGCTCATTGTTGCAACGGCAAAGGCACATGCACCGAGGCCGAAGATCATCACTGACTCTCTCGTAAGGAAGACATCAGCCTGGGTCGATGCTCCAACGGTCAAACCTATCATTATTGTTACAATATCAATCAGTGACGTCCTCGCAGTTTCCGCGAGACGCCTGGTAACACCGGATTCCTTCAGCAGGTTACCGAAAAACAGCATCCCCAGTAACGGGAGTGCGCTTGGAGAAATGAAGCAGGTTAGCAACAGCCCAAATATCGGGAAGAGTACTTTTTCCGTCCTTGTCACCGCCCGCGGAGGCTTCATGCGTATAAGCCTTTCCTTGCTGTTTGTCAGGAGCCGCATGATGGGAGGCTGTATAACCGGCACCAGGGCCATGTATGAATAGGCAGCTATTGCTATAGGGCCTATAAGGTTCTTTGCCGTGGTGCCGTCAGGCAGAATATTCACACCGTTTGCCAGCCTGGAGGAGAGGAAAATTGCAGTAGGTCCGTCAGCTCCCCCTATGATTCCTATGGCTGCTGCTTCAGGACCGGCAAAACCAAGAAGCAGGGCACCAACGAAGGTGACAAAGATCCCTATCTGAGCTGCTGCCCCCAGAAAGAGAAGCCGCGGATTGGATATCAGCGACGAGAAGTCAGTCATTGCTCCGATGCCAAGGAAAATAAGCGGCGGATACACCCCCTTAAGAACTCCGAAATAGAGATAATTGAGGACACTCCCCTGCTGGTAGATGCCAATCTGGAGATTCAACCCTCCCTCACTGAAGAAGGGAACGTTCCCGATAAGTATTCCGGTCCCGATCGGAACCAGAAGCAGCGGCTCATACTCATATCTTATCGCCAGAAAAATAAAAATCAGCCCTACAACTATCATTATCAGGTTCCCGGAGGTGGCATTCCGGAAACCGGTATATGCCCAGAACTGCTTTAACCCTCCTGCCAGCTGCGCCTCATCAGGGTCAGAAGGCTGGTACTGCGGCAGTGTACTTATACTCTCCGTACCGGAGGCTGCAAGTGCCTTTTCCCTATCCTTTTCCGGTTTGACAAATGCTGTCCATGCCAGTGAAACGATCACCAGCAGTCCGATCATGGTCCATAATTTTCTCCTTGCCATAATCAGTCCAGTTCTATTAAGACCTCATCCTGAAGTACTGATTGTCCCTGTGAAATATTGACTCTGGAGACCTTGCCGGATGTTTCAGATTTTATGGCATTCTCCATCTTCATGGTCTCGAGAGTACAGAGGGTCTGTCCGGTCTTCACCTCATCACCCGGTCTGACAAGGACCTGTAAGATAACCCCGGGCAGTGGAGCTTTCACCGTAACACCCTTTTCCCCAACCGGAGAAACAGGGACAGCTGCCTTGACGGACCTCTGGGTCGTTACCGGCTGAATAGGTTTCAGCTTCTGTACTTCATGGTGAATTTCGACACTGTATGTTGTACCGTTGACTTCTATCGTGGCCATGCTGCCGTCAATATCAAGTATCTCGACCTCATACTTGTTACCGTTTACCGTAAACTTGTAATTCTTCATCTCTTTCGTCCTTCAATCTGATATGCTGATCCTAAAGGTTTTTCATATTATAAAGCTTTGAACTCCACGGCGAGTAGTTCTTTGATACACGCCTGATGGTTATCACACCGCTTTCAACGTCGTGCAACTCACTCATATATGAGTAGAGTGCCATCGCTATGGCGGCGTTCACCTCACCTGACTGCATGTTCTTTGCTGTTACCATCTCTGCCGGATCGATCCCTCTTTTTCGGGCAAAACTCTTCAACCGGAAGTTCAGGATGAAGGTCAGGAAATATCTGAAAAAGAGATACACGCACGCAAGAGCGAGGAACACGATGGCTATGCCGACAAAGACGATCGTCCAGGTCATTGAATCAATGACAGGGGCTGTTGCTGATAATAATAGCTGAAGTTTCATGGTCTTTTTTTACAGGGGCATGTTTCCGTGTTTCTTCATTGGTCCGGGGTCCTTTTTTGTTGAGAGCGTTCTGAGCGCCCTGATGACCCTGAACCGCGTATTTCGCGGCTCAATGACATCATCGAGATAACCGTACCGCGCCGCTTCGTAGGGATTTGCAAATTTTGAACGGTATTCCTGCTCCTTCCTGGTGACATAGTCTTTTCTCTCCTTTGGGTCGGCTATTTCACTTATTGCTTTGCCTTCAAGTACTTCTATTGCTCCCTGAGGGCCCATCACCGCAATCTCTGCGGTAGGCCATGCATAATTTATGTCGCCCCGGAGCTGTTTCGACGACATGACGCAATGTGCTCCGCCGTATGATTTGCGAAGTGTAACGGTTATCTTCGGAACGCTGGCCTCACCGTACGCAAACATGAGCTTTGCACCGTGGATGATAATGCCGCCGTATTCCTGGGCCGAGCCGGGCAGAAAGCCGGGCACATCTACAAAAGTCACTACGGGAATATTGAAAGCGTCACAAAAACGGATGAACCGTGCTGCCTTGCGTGATGCCTCTATGTCAAGCACCCCTGCTAAGTAAGCAGGCTGGTTGGCGACGATCCCTGCAGGCATTCCTCCGAATTTTGCAAAACCGACAACGATATTCTTTGCGTAAGCTTCATGCACCTCAAGAAAATCGTGGTAATCAACTACCCGGCTGATGACATCCTTGACGTCGTAAGGCTGGTTCGGGCTTTCAGGTATGATATCATTCAGGTCATCCTCCAGCCTGTCAATGGGGTCATCACACTCTGTCTGCGGTGGTTCTTCCAGGTTATTCTGCGGCATGAAGCTGAGCAGCTTCCTGATCAGGTCGAGGCCTTCCTTCTCTTCCTCAACCACGAAATGGGCCACACCAGATTTTGTTGAATGCACCTTTGCCCCTCCCAGGTCATCGATGGAGATATCCTCCCCTGTCACCATTCTTGCGACCTTTGGCCCGGTTACGAACATGTAGCTGCTCTTGCGGCTCATGATTATGAAGTCAGTGAGTGCGGGCGAATAGACAGCACCCCCGGCACAGGGACCGAAGATGGCCGATATCTGGGGGATGACCCCTGACGCAAGTATGTTTCGCTCAAAGATCTCTGCATAACCGGCAAGGCTTCTTACCCCCTCCTGTATCCTTGCACCACCGGAGTCATTGATCCCTATCACCGGTGCACCCACCTGCATTGCCTGATCCATGATCTTGCATATCTTCTGGGCGAATGTCTCCGAGAGAGAGCCACCGAACACGGTGAAGTCCTGTGCAAACACATAGACTACACGCCCGTCGATGGTGCCATGACCGGTTATGACACCGTCGGAAAGGAACTTTTTGTCAGCAAGACCAAAATCCTCAGTACGGTGCGTGACAAACATGTCATACTCCTCAAAACTGCCTTCATCGAGCAGCAACGTAATGCGCTCCCTGGCCGTCAGCTTTCCCTTCTGATGCTGGTCCTCAATTCGCTTGTCTCCCCCTCCCAGACGTGCCTTCTGCCTGAAATCAAGGAGCTGCTGTATTCTTTCCTGGCTGTTCATTTTATCGTGTATGTTATTTCTTTGTGATATTCTTGTCTTCACATAATTCCGTAAGCACACCAAACGTTGATTTCGGATGCATAAATGCGATGCTCAATCCCTCAGCGCCACGTCGCGGCTGAATATCTATCAGTTTTATCCCTGCAGCCTCAGCTTCGCGGAGCCTCTCCTCCAGGTCTGCCACTGCAAAGGCAATGTGATGAATCCCCTCACCCCTCTTTTCGATGAACTTACCGACGGGCCCCTCCGGATCAGTCGATTCAAGCAACTCGATCTTGGTCTGACCAACCATAAAAAAGGCAGTCTTAACTCTCTGGTCAGCTACCTCCTCGATGCTGTAACACTTCAGCCCAAGAACATTCTCGTAAAAGGGAATGGCCTCTGCCAGTGAATTTACAGCAATACCAATGTGCTCAATATGTGTAGGTTTCATAAATTATCCTGAATTAATTGGCTGAAAATTTAATTGCGCAACTTAACCCTATTTGACACTGTGTCAAAAGATAAATATCATGTTTTCGAACTATTTTAAATATATTCAAAAGGGCCTCAGGGTGGCAGAAATAATCCCTATGGACAATTGTCAGAGGCTTGTCAGAAGGAGCTGATGCGGGAAGAAGTCAGAATGGAAAATCTGCCGGAGCTGTTTCCATCTTTTTTGTTTCAGGTTTCTTTGCCACCTCATGCAGGGGGTTACCGTCAACGAAAATTGCCTTGTAGGGTTTAGTGGGGCATGCATATTCACATGCTCCGCATCCGATGCATATATCGTCAATCACTTCCGGGATCAGGAGATTACCTTCATATGGGATCATTGCACACGCCTTTGTGGGGCAGTGTTCTGAGCATGCACCGCAAGCCGTCTTCTCGGTTGCAACGATGCAGTTGTCCTTAATAAATACAGCCTTGCCGATACGGGTCAGTTTCTTTGCTTCCAGCATAAGTGGCATAATGGCACCGGTCGGACAAATTTCAGTACACAGAGTGCATTCATAATTGCAGAATCCCCGGTGAAAATCCATCCTCGGCTGCATTATACCGGCAATCCCGAACTCACTTACTGAAGGCTGAATTACGCTGGTGGGGCAGGCAGAGATGCAGAGTGAGCATGCGGTGCAACGTGAGGTATAGGCAGATAAGCCTGATGATCCGGGAGGAGATACGGGGTATAGCCGGTCCTCCTTTATGGTTGAGTCTTTGGTGGGCACAGGGGTGGTGGTATTCTGTGCACGTATGATCTGTGAACCTCCGGCAAGCATCAACAGTGATCCTGCAATGAAATTTCGCCTTGAAGCATCGGGCCCGGCCGGCTCACCGGAACTCCTGAACCTGACAAGGCCGTATGACATGGCCTTCTCGTGGCAGGCTTCAAGACAGTTGAAGCAGTTGACGCACCTGCTGATATCAACATGCTTGTTCAGGAAGTCAATGCATGATGATTTGCATGACATCGCACACCTCCCGCAACGATTGCATTTGTCCTCATCAAACCTTATCCTGAAAAGTGATATCTTACTCAGAAATCCAAGAAAAGTACCAACAGGACAAACGGTGTTGCAATAGAGTCTCCCGTATCTGAAAGCCAGGAATCCAATCAACATCAGAAATGCAGCAGGGACAGCATAGACAGCCAGCTCAAAAGGCTTTATATCAATCTTGTATAGGGTGTAAATGTCAAACTTGCCGAGGATACCGGCTACCTGGTTGTTAAGAAAGATTGCTGCCGGCTTGACAAAATAGGTCATCAACCTGCCGAAGATGCTGTAGGGATCGAGTATTGTAAGGACATAGACCCCTCCGATGAGGAGAATGCCTGCCGTAAGAGCAAGGATGAAATAGCGGAGTATCGTGTACGGCTTCTTATAGGCGTATTTCCGGAACCGTCTCTTTACAAAACCGCCTATTCTGCTGATTACATCCTGGAGGATCCCCAGGGGACACAGGAATGAACAGTAGGTCCTTCCCGACAAAACAGTCAGGATCAGAATGATGACAAAACCGGTTGCCGTTGCAACACCTGCAATGACAAATTTCAGCATTGACGGAATAAACTGAAGATATAGCAGCGGTCCGAAGGCCTTATCAGGCACCATACCCCTGAAGTCGATAAAGAGGAATGAAAGCAGCAGCAGAACAATAAAGGAAAATACAATACGAATATGTCTGAGCACTACTGACCGCATGAAACCCTACATTTTTATCCTGTGGATATTCATGGCTGAGAGGTCCATCTTGCCGATACCCATTCCTGCTGAAATAGGTATATAGTCAATTTTCTGAGGGTCAAGGCTCATCATCTTTGCAGCAGCGGCGTCGGCAGCCACCCAGTCAGTGGAGATAATCAAGGATTTCATATTGCTGATATCTTCCTTTGAGACTCCGCGGGGTCCGTTGCGCATCATTACATTGTATGCATCAATTATATTTAATTGTGGCTTTTTCGGATAGAGGGCGTAATCGGCAATGCACTGATGAAGGTTATTTGCATGCCAGTAGCCTCTGTCCCAGACTACCCCCATCATATTCTTCAGGGCAGCTGTCATCCGGGTTGAACTGTGATGCTTAAGTACCGGAATGTTAATAAAAACATCGCTCTCAAGGACCAGCTCATGAACCTTTGCTTTTGTCAGCTTCTTCCCGTTGGGAATTGTTATCTCCTGATAATAGCTCTCAGAATTTCCCGGTACCATCTTACCGCCTGCATCTTTTACAGCTCTCTGAATCCCGGAGTTCTCGTAGCATTTTATCCAGTTATCGCAGGTGTTGTCAAATACATATACCTCTTTGGCTCCGGCCTTGAAACAATGTTCGATCACTCTCTTTACCAGTGCCGGGTTTGTGTTGGCCCCCTTCTCAGGAAGTACGTCCCATCCTATGTTAGGCTTAACGAGCACCTTCTGCCCTTTGCTGACAAAGGAGCCTATCCCTCCAAGTGCCTGAATACCAATATCGAACATTGCGGCGGGCTCACCCCCCATTACGGCAACGAGATCATAATTAGCTCCCTGCGGCAAGGGTTTCCCTGCCAGTACCTTTTCATATGGTCCAAGACTCATAAAAGTTCCTGCAGCCAGGCCGGCACCAAGTGAACTGCGCAAAAAATGTCTTCTTTTCATACCCGTCAATGATTTCTATTACCCCGGAATAAGAGGGTGCAAATTACAATTTTTTTTAATATATAGCTTCTCTATTCTTATATTAGCAGCCTGAGAGCGCTGCTTAATGGCAATGGAGGCTCAGGCCATATGAATGTTAAAAAAGCTGAACGTGATGAAGATATTGTACTATGACTGTTTTTCCGGGATAAGCGGTGACATGAACCTGGGAGCCATGCTTGACCTGGGTGTCAGCCGGGATGAACTGCTCAGCGGATTGCAGAAACTGAATATCAGCGGCTGGAGGCTTGATATTAAACCAGACCAGAGACATGGCATATCGGGGACAATGGTGACGGTCATAACTGATGAGCCAGCTGTCAGTCCGGATGATCATGATCACGGCCATGACCACGACCACAACCATGGCCACGGCGCTGACCACCGCCATGATCACGGGCACAAACATCAACAGCCCCAG
>JALOMM010000033.1 GCA_025455535.1 Bacteroidales bacterium
GGTTGGACGCCCTGTTCACAGCGCAAAGCGGGGCCTTCCGATATCTCTCCGGCGCTCTCCCGTAAGAAAGCCGCTGACAATCATTGCCGGTGCGGCAGCAGTATCTGTCATTCTCTCTCTTCTGCCGGTAAGGATTGATCTGACGGAGGACAAGCGTTTCACACTGGCTGAGCCGACACGAATGATTCTCAAGGATCTGGATAAGGATATCCGGGTTGATGTTTATCTTGACGGGGAGATGCCTGTCGGGTTCAAGAAGCTGCGCCGCATAACAGAACAGTATCTTGATGAGTTCCGCATCGTCTCCGGCAGGAAGGTGTCTTACGATTTTATCAACCCTAATGATGCAAGGGATGCTGCCGGCAGGGATATGTATCATAATGAACTTATCAGCAGAGGACTGCTTCCGGTGAATGTGATGGCCGGTGACGGGGAAGGGGGCAGGACTCAGAAGCGCATCTTCCCTTCGTTTACCGTCACCTGCGGCGAGACCGTCATTCCTGTCAACTTCCTGAGAAACAATCCTTCCCTTCCTGCCGAGACGAACCTTCTTCATTCCGCGGAAGGTCTTGAGTATGAGATCATACAGGCCATCGCCACCGCTTCGGCAGACACGATTCACCGGGTGGCCTTCATCGAGGGGCACGGTGAGCTTGATGAGATATATGTTGCTGACCTTACCCTTGAACTTGCAAGGTTCTTCAACATAGACAGGGGTGTGATAGGCGGTGTGCCCGGTATCATGGACCATTACGCTGCTGTCATCATTGCTGACCCGACAGGTCATTTTGACGAGAAGGACAAGTTTGTCATTGATCAGTACATCATGAACGGCGGGAGGGTGCTGTGGCTGGCAGAAGAGGTCGTTGTCAATGCCGACAGTCTGCCGGAGGGATCCACGGTAGCTCTCTATCAGCCACTCTCTTTCAGCGATATGTTATTCAGGTACGGAGCAAGGATAAATCCGTATATAGTGCAGGATGAAGATTGTCTCCTGATACCTCTGAAGATAACCGGCCCGGGAGGTCAGCCTCAGTATGTGCCGGCGCCATGGGTATATTACCCGCTTCTGAGACCATCCCAGGCTCATCCTGTCACCCGAAACCTGAACAGGGTAAAGGCAGAGTTCGCCAATTATATTGACACAGTGGGGAGGGATGCCGCAATCAAAAAGAGCATCCTGCTTACGACCTCAGGCAGGACACGTACCGTGGCGCCACCGGTTGTCATCTCGCTTGAAGAGGCACGCGAGGCGATACCGGCAGAGCTGTTCACCGCCGGTGAACTGCCCGTGGCGGTTCTCCTGGAAGGGATATTCCGTTCAGCATTCACCAACAGGATGACGGAGAGTATCATCGGCGAGGCAGGAAGGAATGTCATAACCGAAAGCAAACCGACGAAGATGATCATCATAGCTGACGGTGACATTATCAGGAACGATATAAGCTGGAGGGACGGGGTGGCTGAGCCATTGACGCTGGGCCTTGACAGGTATACGATGCAGACTTTCGGGAACAAGGATTTTCTTGTCAACTGTATTAATTACCTTGTTGATGACAACGGACTGACAGAGATGCGGTCACGCGAGATTAAACCGAGACTGCTTGATCAGTCCAGGATAAAGAGCCAGCGGGGAGTATGGCAGTTAATCAACACCGTTGCACCGGTAATACTTATTATCCTGGCAGGGGCGGCATACTACAGGCTGAAGCAGAGACATTATAATGCAGTGAAATAAATTTGTTTGAGGGAATGATATTTTTTTGTAATATTGATACTCCGGTGTTGATAGCAGACGACTCACAAAATCAGTGAGTTGGCGGCCGGCAGTGACATAATTCGGAATAACTTAAAAATAAACAATATGAAATTTGTTGTATCAAGCACAGAACTGCTGGGTCATCTTCAAGCCATCAGCAGGGTAATAAGTTCAAAGAACACCCTTCCCATTCTTGATAATTTTCTGTTCAACCTCAGTGGCAATGATCTCGAGATAACGGCTTCGGACCTTGAGTCAACGCTGATCACAAGGCTGAAACTTGATAATGTCACCGGAAGCGGCACCATAGCCCTGCCGGCAAGGATATTGCTTGATACGCTGAAAGAGTTTTCGGAGCAACCTCTTACTTTTGACATCAATCCCGATACCCTTGCCGTCGTTATCAACTCTGAGAACGGTCGTTTCAGCGTGGTTGGTCAGAACGGAATTGATTTCCCGGTGCTGCCCGTCATCAAAAAAGAGAAACGCTTCAGTTTCACAATAGCTGCAGATGTCCTTCTGGCGGGCATATCGCGCACCCTCTTCGCCACTGCTGATGACGAGTTGCGTCCGGTGATGGGAGGGATTCTCGTCGAGGCGTCGCCTGAGAAGCTTACTTTTGTGGCATCCGATGCGCACAAGCTGGTAAGGTACCAGAGAAGCGACGCCAGGGCTGACAGCAGTGCATCATTCATACTGCCCAAGAAACCTGCTTCACTTCTTAAAAACATACTCCCCAGGGAGAGCGGAGTGGTTTCGGTTGAGTTTGACGACAGGAATGCCTTCTTCATGCTCTCTGACTACAAGGTCGTATCCCGCCTTGTAGAGGGCAACTACCCCAACTATAATTCGGTCATCCCGAAGAACAATCCGAGGAAAGTGCGGATTGACAGGCTCGAGTTTTACAATATCCTCCGCAGGGTATCGGTCTTTTCAAACCAGGCCAGCAACCTGGTGAAGCTGCAGTTCACTCCGAACCAGATTACTGTCTCAGCACAGGATGTCGACTTTTCGATCTCAGCTTATGAGCGCCACAAGTGCCAGTATGAAGGAGATGATATGGAGATAGGGTTCAAATCTGTCTTCCTGATCGAGATACTGTCAAACATAGCTTCTCAGGATGTTCTTATTGAGCTTGCTGACCCGACCAGGGCAGGGCTCTTCCTTCCGTCCGAGACAGCCAAGGAGGATGAGGACCTCCTCATGCTTCTCATGCCTATGATGATAAACGCCTGACATCCGTAATAATGGAGTTAAATCTTAAGAAACCCCTGGTCATTCTTGATCTGGAGACCACCGGGGTAAGCATTGCTACTGACCGCATCGTAGAGATATCGGCATTGAAAGTCCTCCCCGGAGGGGCAGAGGACTGGCTCACAATGAGGCTCAATCCCGGCATTCCCATATCCCCTGAAGCGACCCGCATTCACGGCATCAGTGATGCCGATGTGGCCAATGCACCTCATTTCAAGGATGTTGCGAAGAGAATTGCCTCCTTCCTGGAAGGGTGTGACCTGGCAGGCTTCAACTCGATGAAATTCGATATCCCGATACTCTGTGAAGAGTTCCTCCGTGTTAACTTCGATTTCAATCCTGCAAAACACAGGTATGTTGATGTACAGGTCATCTTCCATAAAAAAGAGCAGCGTACCCTCGGTGCCGCATACCGGTTCTATTGCAACAGGGAGCTTGAGAATGCACACAGTGCACAGGCCGATGCTGCTGCAACATATGAGATACTCAAGGCCCAGCTCGATCGTTACCCTGACCTTGAGAATGACATTGAAAAGCTTTCGTCATTCAGTGCATTCAACAACAATGCAGATCTTGCCGGGAGGATAGTCTTCAACGAACAGGGTAAGGAGATATTCAACTTCGGAAAACATAAGGGAAAGGCTGTTGAACTGGTATTTAAAGAGGAACCCTCATACTACTCATGGATGATGAACGGCGACTTCCCGCTCAATACCAAGCAGGTGATAACAGCAATCAAACTTCGCTCATTCGGTAAAGCCTGAGAGAAAAATGAAAATCATCTGCGTAGGCCGGAACTATATTAAACATGCGGCGGAAATGAATAACCCCGTGCCGCAGATACCGCTGATCTTTCTCAAGCCTGACTCGGCGATCCTGAAGAAGAATAAACCCTTCTTCCTTCCTGATTTTTCAAATGACCTGCAATTCGAGGCAGAATTGGTTCTCCGCATCTCCAAATTAGGAAAAGGGATCAGCAAGGGATATGCTCACAGGTATTTTGATGCCATCACCGTCGGTATTGATTTCACAGCCCGTGATCTTCAGAAAAAATTCTCGCTGGCCGGAGAGCCATGGGATCTCTCCAAAACTTTTGACGGCTCCGCCCCGCTGGGGGAATTTATCAGCAAGGAGAAACTCAGGGACCTCTCGGACATCAGTTTTCATCTTGACGTGAACGGCGAGAGGAGGCAGACCGGCAACAGTTCCGAGATGATCTTCAGCTTCGGGGATATAATAGCATATGCTTCCAGGTTTTACACACTAAAGACCGGAGACATGATATTTACGGGGACTCCTGCCGGTGTGGGGCCGGTAAAAAAGGGGGACAATCTGATCGCCTTCCTCGAGGGTCAGAAAGTTCTCGATTTCTTTGTCAGGTGAGGCGTCGAAGCCTAATAATCACTTAACGGTATTGTTAAAGAGTCTGCCAACCGGATAGAGCCTGGTACGTTTTTCAAGCTCTGAGACAGGTGTGTTCTGGTATAGCCACTGAAGCTGTGCCACCGGGTCAGCAGCCACCTTCTCATCTTCATTCTTTGCCTTCTCAAAGGCTGATCTTAGTGCAGGATCTTTGTCGAGGAGCTCTTTCAGGTGACTCTCAAAGCCCCATACCGAATACCAGTCCTGTCCCTCAAGAAACGAGTCGAAGAAGTTCCACGCAAAGAAGCCGGCTTCGCTCTGAGGCTCAAGCATATAAATAATGTATTTGTTTGCTCTCTGGTTGACAGGTATTATATAATCGCCCTTGAGGTATGCCACCTCCTGGTTCACCCTCTTCACCCTTACGCTGGTATTATAGTAGTGTCCCTGCGTTGCCCTTTTGGCAGGCTCATAGCTCTCGATGTAAAAGGACTCCACATTCAGACTGGTATCTGCCTCCAGCTGGCTCATTTGCACTCCGTTGTTCTTAAGCCTCGCGATAACCTCTTCCCAGGCAAAGGGGACGATATAGGCATCGGGTACTGTAACGGTCAGTGCCGGTTTGAAATAGTTATAGTATCTGATTGTATCGACATAAGGCTTTTCCCGGTTATAGGTTCCGGTCTTCCTTCCCGACAAAGGCATGGTTGTCTCCTCCCATTTGTATCCGCGGAATGTTATCAGGTCCCAGCGTGATGTATCCTGTTCCCAGTCAAGGACATACTCACTGGCTGACAGGGTCATGCGGTTGGCTTCAGCTCTGAGGGCTAGCATCTCCTTGTGATTCTCCGACGTGAACCTTACCAGCTCGGTAATAAACTGCAGGGTACTCCTGACACGCTCTGCATAGGGCTTGTAGACAAGGGTCTCGGTCATGAAACCGAAGGAGTTGAATAGTGCCGAGTAACCGGTGGAGTAGTAGGGATGCTCCTCAAATCCTGTGATGGCTTTGATCTCACCCCTCTCAGTGTATTGCACGTACGGCACCATCTCGTTATTATGCACCCTCTGCATCCGGTCGTACAGCTCCGGGACCATTTTCTTCCTGAAGAAGAGCTCCATCTCCGGATGCATCTTCTCGGGCTGGGTGGCGATGAGTGTCACTGTGAACTGATGATCAGACCCGTTGGTCGTATGCGTGTCAAGGAAGACATCCGGGTCGAGCCATCTGTAAATCTCAGCAAACGCTCTTGCATCACGCGAGTCCTGTTTGACAAAGTCACGGTTGAGGTCGAGGAAACGGGTGTTGCGCCTGGCTCCCTTCTCGTCAGGGCCGTTCTGATTTATACGGTAGTAGTGGCTGCGCGTCAGTGCTCCGCCGATATTATAAACAGGAATGATTGCTATGACGCAGTTTTTCAGCTCACTGTTCATCCTCTTCCTGTCAGAAAGGATATCTGAAGCATACTGTGCACTGGCGTCAATGCCTTCAGGCTCACCGGGATGAATGCCGTTGTTGATCAGTATTACGGCTTTTCCCTTCCTGCGGATAACCTCAGGATCAAATTCCTTTTCAGGAGATATGACAAAGAGGTGCAGCGGCCTTCCTGCGTCTGTCATCCCCATCTCCATCAGCCTTGCTTCAGGATAGGTCTCGTCAAGGATCTGGTAATAGTTGATAGCTTCCTCCCATGTGAGGCTTTGATTATCATCGTACCTGAGCTGTGGCAGCGGTTTCTTTTCCTGCGCTGCCATGAATGGCATCAGCGTAAGCAGCAACATCAGGGTTGAAAGTGTTCTTCTCATTTTGAAAGTTTTCTGAAGTGTGAAATGACTGTTTCGGCTCTCTGTCTCTGTTGTTCAGCAAGGTCAGGGAAGATGGCGTAAGTGGTTTCGAGGTGTCTCAGCCGGGACTCTACGTTGGAGATCACCTTCTCAGGTATGCTGGAGCTGTCTATTCCCCTCAGCGAATAGATTTCATTGTATCTCTCTATAGCGTCTGACCCGAAGGCATCCATGTCATCTGCCACTGATATGATTGCGGCAAGAGATACAGGATCAGACATGGCGGGATAGTCTTTGTCATCGTGTTTTTCAACCGCTTCCAGGATCTCCCTTTTGTCATCGTCGGGGAGGTTGCTCCTCTCAAGAAACAGGCTGCAGAGATGGCGGCTCTGGGTACCGTGATCAGGACCCGGGTTCACCGTGAGTCCTGTGTCGTGAAAGTACGAAGCGATAATGGCCTTCTCAGCCATCATGGGGTCAGTGACCATACCTGAGTCATACAGCCTGCCGAGCAGCATGGCAGCATTTTCCCATACTCTCTCATGATGGCGGTGATCATGCGACGGCATGTCTGTTCCGGAAAAGATGCCCCGGCACTCCTGCTCCAGCAGGCTCCTGTGCTTTCTTTCAGCTAATGAGATATTGGGATGGACCATCGGTTAACGAAAAAAGCAAAAGTAGAAACTTTTGCTTTCAGGAACATGTTGCAGTGTATGAATTAGCGTGGCAGCATCCTTTCAGCGAGGTCAAGTATTGTTGTGTCTTCTATTGTGACTATTCCCCCTTCGGGCCCCTTTTCGATGTGGATACCGGCACTCTGCCCACGGTCAAAATTCCAGCCACCAAAGTAATTCCTGACGGTCTCTTCAGTAATGTGCAGGTCATCTGCAATCCTTCTGATGCTTCCGTCAGGAAGCTGGTCTTTGATCTTCCTTAGCTGTGAAAATGTTATCGTACGTGCCATATCAAGTAGATAGATTTCTTCAAAGATACAAAAAAAATGTGAGGAATGAAAATCGGGAGTTGCCTTTAAAGTAATTTTAACAGTTTAGACTTCAATATTTTGAACATCTCTGATGATATAGATGTCATAGTCTCCGAGGTATTCAAATCCTGCACCTGCATACAGGTCAATCGCAGCCCTGTTTGACCTGTGAACCTCCAGTTTTACCTGGTATCCTTTTTCTTTTACGAATCTCAGTGCCTCCCTGAGGAGCTCCTTTGCCAGTCCTTTGCCCTGGTGGAGAGGATCTATTCCAAAGTGGTGGAGGTGCAACCGCCTGCCGTCAAATGTGGTCCATGATGATCCGATGATCCTGTCGTTCACTGACTCATCGTACATAACCAGCATCTGTCCGCCCATTTCGAGGCTCCGTTCAACCGTTGTTTCGTCATCACCCCTCTCGGGTCTGCCCAGTCCTGTAGCTGTCCACAGGCTCATGATGCCTGCAAAGTCACCTCTCCTGTAAGGCCTGATAGTCATGAGAACTGATTATTATTCAGTCTTGCCTGCCTCAATGACATAGAGCTGTCCCTGCTCTTCCCGGCGGACAACGATGGCTGAGCCTTTTGTGATAAATCCCGTCTCTGCCACAGCCGGGTAAACATCGCCGCCGATGATTATCTTACCCGAGGGGCGCAGCACTGTATGCGCAGTGCCTGTCTTGCCTATGAGCGATTGCTGTTTCTCTGTGTCGAAGCTCACATAGCCATCAGACCTGTTCTCTGCAGTCTCAAGTGCGAGGCTTCCGAACAGACGGTTGGGGGAGAACAGCATTCTTGACAGCCACAACGACAGCAGGAATGAGGCGAGCATGGATATGCTTACCACGCTGAAGGCTGTAATAACCTCCTTAATGCCGTCACCTGAAGGACCGAAACGGAAGACTATCTTGTCAATCATGACGAAGACCAGGCCTGTGACAATGCCTATGATACCAAGGACTCCGGTAACACCGAAGCCCGGGAGGGCAAATATTTCCACCATCACAAGGATAATACCGATGACAAATACAACCAGGTGCCAGTTCTCGGCCATCCCTTCAAGGTACAGTGGTGCAAAATAAAGCAGTGCGGCTATGACTGATGCGGCAAGGGGGAATCCGATGCCAGGCGACTGCAGCTCGAAATAGAGCCCGCCGATTATCAGCATGATCAGCAGCCCTGAGACAACAGGATGCACGAGGAACATTATGGCCTTGTCAACACTGGTTAGCTTAAGCTCCCTTAATGAGTACTCTTCAATACCTGCATGTGCCAGGGCCTCATCTATCGTAGAGGCTTCACCCTCGCAGAATCCGTATTCTATTGCCTCCAGCGTCGTGAGGGTAAGTACCTGTCCGGTGTCAACGATCCCCTCGATGACGACTGAAGGGTCTACCATTGCCTGGGCTATGTCGGGATCGCGGTGCCACACCCATGTGGTATCGCCATCCTTCACCACCGGTTTCTTGCCGTGCGCCTCGGCAGTGGCTCTCATCATTCCCCTCATGAACGACTGGTATTTATCGGGCATCTTCTGTCCTGTCTGATCAACCACCGTTGCAGCCCCGATGCTGCCTCCGGGTCTCATATAGATGCTGTCGGCTGCCATGGAAATGAGTGCCCCGGCTGAAATAGCCTGATTATCAATGTACACCAGCACTGGAATATGATAATTGAGGATGAGGGTACGGATGGAGTCTGCTATATCCACCTGGCCTCCATAGGTGTTCATGTGTATCAGCATGTAGTCAGCATTCAGGGTGTCAGCCTCGTCAAAGCTCTTCTTGACGCTGCGCCACAGAGGGGCGGCGATCATCTTGTCTATTTTGCAGAGATACACCAGGGTGGTTGTGTCAGGGGTATCCTGTGCCATGGCGCTTGCGGCAGGCGGGAGTGAAACAGTTACAATCAGAATAAGTAATAACAGCAGTTTATTCATGGGATTAACTTTAGTTCGTTGATATAGCCGATAAATCTTGACAGTGCCTCTCTTTTCCTGTTGTCGAGGTGAAAGTCGATGTTATTATTGAGGTAGTCTATCACCTCTGACGGCGTGGCTACGGCACCCTCTTTCAGGAGAGCCACCGCCTCATTTTTTCTCTCTATGCCCTCTTTAAGAGCCTTGTTGAAAAGTCTGACAAACTCTTCCGGAAGCGGTGCGGACGACACCCAGCATGCAAAAACAAAGGGGAGCCCTGTGAATTTCTTCCACTCCAGTCCGAGGTCGGTTTTGTGCGAGAAGCATTTTGCATACTCAAAACAACGGTCGCCGATCATTACAGCCGCCTCGCCACGGCGCATTGCGGTGATATTAAAATCTTCAGGTGCGGGCAGCCACTCAAACTCCCTCTTCCAGGCTTTCGCGGCAAGAATCCTGCAGAGCGTCACCGAGCTCCTTGAACGGTAGTCGAGGAAGATCTTACTTACTTCATCAAACGGAGTGTTGCTGACAAGAAGAACGGTGCGCACCTCTCCGAGAGTACTCAGACAGTAGTCGCTGATAATATGATACTCCTTCATTGAAGCTATCATGGCAACGGGTATGAGCCCTATATCCGATTCACCGGCCAGCAGTCTGTCGGCACATTCAGAGGGGTGGCATACCTCAAGGTCAATCATAGAGGCCACCTCACCGTCACGCAGGCCTATCATGAACGGATAGCTGTTGATATATTTGACTGCTGAAACCCTGATCTTTTTCATTGCCACTCCATGCGGTAAGGAAGAATTACAAAGGTTCAATTTTTTTACACCAGTACAAAATAGTATTTTTGTTTTTTAATGCCATGAAATAATCCTTCTGAGGAGCTCATAATATGGACCGTTTAAAGGCGATTTCACCTGTTGATGGCCGTTACGGAGAGAGAGTAACGGAACTGATACCATACTATTCGGAATTTGGTCTTATGCGATACCGCGTGCTGACAGAGATAGAGTACTTCATTGCCCTGTCGCATGCCGGGCTTGAACAGTTCGGCAGCTTCCCGGCAGGGATAGATAACAGCCTGCGGATGGTATACACCGGGTTCTCGGAAAAAGATGCTGAACAGATCAAGGCCACGGAGGCGGTCACCAATCACGATGTCAAGGCCGTTGAATACTTTGTAAAAGAGAAGATTAGTGCGCTGGGAGTTCAGCAATGGTCTGAGTTTGTGCATTTCGGACTCACCTCTCAGGATATCAATAATACCGCCTTTCCCATGGCAATCAGGGATTCAGTACCCCGTGAAGAGCTTGGCCATATCCGGAAAGCAATCAACCTGGTAATAAACAGCGGAAGCGATAAGAAAACGAT